>JALWSL010000486.1 GCA_027080405.1 Planctomycetaceae bacterium | reverse complement strand
AAGTGAGCCCGTTTTTTTGGGGTCGCCATGGGTGTTGTTGACCTGGGCTTCATACCCGTACTTCGGCCAGCCTGTTTCCTGGTACTTCGTGTGGAAATAAATCCCTGCGTTGCTTGCCGGCAGCGTTTTCACCTGACATTTGAATTCAAAGTTTTTGAATGGCTTGTCGTCGCCGACATAAAACAGGTGGCTTCGTTCACCATGGCAGACGAAAGCGCCATCTTCGATTTTCCAACTATCCTTGTTTTCACTCGCTTTCCAACCTTTGAATGTCTTGCCATCCATCAGCGATTTCCAGCCCTTTTCCCCAGCTTGTGCAGCACTGGAGAGCGAAAACAGGAAAGTTGCACTAAGCAGAAGTAGAAAATTTCGACGCATTGAGTTCTCCTCGGTAGGAAAAAAATTGAATTTGGTGTAACCTGAACAACCGGGCTGAAACAGAAACCGATTTCCATTTCGGGCCTACCGATCAGCCACACGGTTCGCTGGTCTGGTCTACAGAACCACCGCTTCAGCATATCAAGGGAGTTTCTGTTTCGCCACTGACGCGAGTTGCAGAATTGGTAAACAATCAATTCACAGCAGAACTACCGCAATGACGTGACTTTGTATGTGAAGGATACCGAAACCGTTTCCGCCCGGTGCAATTCCGATATTTATTGATCCGGCAAAGCGGGATTACCACGGCAACGGGAAGCTGTTATCAAGTTTCAGGATTTGTTGTGCGTTTCTAAACTTTAACTGTTGATAAGACTGATTCATGGCTGCTACGACACCATCGACCCAACCCAAACCTGTCCGCCATTCCCAACGGGGACTGGTAATCTGGCACGGAATGCGCATCCGTGAATTTCGTAAACTGTTGAATATCGGCGCAGAGTTACACTGGTCACAGACGCACAAAATCATCCCGACACTTTTCATGACGGCGCATAATTCCTTCTGGAACATGGTGGAAATGGCGCGATTCGCGAAAAAAATTGAACAGACCGAAATCCAGCCCCCCATTTTTGTACTGGGACATTGGCGCAGCGGTACCACACTGCTGCACAACTTGATGACTCTCGATGAGCGCTACACCTATCCGAATATGTATCAGTGCATCTTCCCGCATCATTTCCTGACGACGGAGAAGGTGATGTCAAAATTGACCGGCTGGCTGATTCCCAAAATTCGCCCAATGGACAATATGAAAACAGGCTGGGATTTGCCGCAGGAAGATGAATTCGCGTTACTCAATATGACTACCTACTCTCCCTATCGAAATCTCGCCTTTCAGGGACATCGCGAAAGATATGCAGGATATTTCGACCTGAAAAACATTCCCGAACAGGAAAGGCAGGCCTGGAAAGAGGCCCTGATCCTGTTCATGAAGAAGCTGACCATCAGAAATCCCAAGCCGATTATTCTGAAGTCGCCTTCCCATACCTATCGGATTGAAATTCTGCACGAAATGTTCCCGGACGCCAAGTTTGTTTACATCCACAGACACCCGTACGATATTCTCCGCTCTACACTTCACATGCGCAGCACCATGTTCGAGACCAATGCCCTTTGCAAAGTAAACCTGGACCGCCATGAAGAACTGATCTACCAGGCGTTTGAAGAATGCGTGCAAACTTATGAAGCCGATAAAAAGCTGATCCCGGAAGGGAATCTGCACGAGGTCAAATTCGAGGATCTCGAAAAGGACATCCTCGGCAATATGCAAAACATCTACAACAATCTGTCACTTCCCGATTTTTCAGAAGTTCAGCCCAAAATCGAGGCTTATGTCGCGGGCATCAAGGAATACAAAAAGAACGTCTTCCCGACGGATCCCGCCCTGGCGGATGTTGTCAATAACCGAATGAAATTCGCTTTGGAAAAATACGGCTATGACCCGGTCAAGTAACTCAATGCACAAGCACTGGGCAGCGACACTGGACACTGGGCACAAGCACTGCCCCGCCCGTCTGAATAGAGCCGTCTGAATGATTCTGAACGATACAGATAGAAGCCCGCGCATGTCACAGCGTCCCAACATCATTTTCATCATTACCGATCAACAGCGTTTTGACACGATTGCCGCCCTCGGATTTCCGTATATGGAAACGCCGAATATGGATCGTCTGGTGAATGAAGGTGTCACTTTCACCAACTGTTTCATTACGGCCGCCTCTTGCGCCCCGGCTCGGGCGAGTCTGTTTACCGGATATTACCCTCACACAACCGGCATTTTGAAAAACGCGGATCTCTGGCGACGATCCTGGATCGAGCAGTTGGCCCAATCCGGTTATCGCTGCATCAACATCGGCAAGATGCACAGCTACCCTTATGATACGCCACTTGGTTTTCACGAACGGTATGTTGTCGAAAACAAGGATCGCTACCTGGAAGAACGATTTTATTTCGATGAATGGGACAAGGCGATTCGGATTCGTGGGCATGTCAAACAGCAACGGGAGCTTTATCGCCAACGGGACGATTACCGCGACGCCCTGGGTGCGTTCGACTGGAATCTCCCCGAAGACCTGCACAGCGACATGTTTGTGGGAGAAATGGCCTGTTGGTGGCTCGAATCGAAACCGGTTACCGAACCGCTGTTTATGGAAATCGGTTTCCCCGGCCCGCATCCTCCGTACGATCCGATCCCGCGTTATGCAGAATCCTATTTGAAAAAAGAACTTCCCCTGCTTCCCGTTTCCCAAAAGGAACTCGACGAGCAGCCCGAACCGCTGAAAATATTGCGGCAGCACAATCAGGAAGTCGACCACGATTCGGTTGTTCTGGAATTGAACCCCACCGAACAGCAGCGTCACCGCCAGCGTGCTTACTACCTGGCGAATGTGACGATGATCGATGAAAAAATCGGGAAGATTTTGCAAACACTCGAAACAAAGGGATATCTGGAAAATTCGGTCGTTATTTTTACTTCCGATCACGGCGACTGTCTGACCGATCACGGCCACAGCCAGAAATGGACAATGTACGATACAATCACCAAAATGCCTTTGATTGTCTGGTCACCCGGACGGTTCGCACAGGGAAAAACAATCGATGGGCTTTGCCAGCAGATGGATATCGGCCCCGCGATTCTCGAAATGGCACAGGCGGAAGTGCCGCAAGGTCTGGAAGCGAAATCGCTTCTGCCCGCGATCGAATCAAAACCGTGGTCGCCACGAGAGTTCGTCTACGCCGAACAGGCACAGGATGGCATCCTGACTGGCACACAATTTATGACGATGGTTCGCAGCACCGATTGGAAACTGGTTCACTTCCTCGATGAACCGTGGGGGCAACTGTTCGATCTGAAAAACGATCCGAACGAAATCAACAATCTGTGGGATCAGCCAGATTACATCGAAAAGAAACGTGAATTACTCGCCAATTTACGGGAGTGGCGAATCCGCAGCGGTTACCAAACCAGCAACTGGTCCGCTCCCTGGAGATAGAGCAGATGCTATAACAACACTTCATAAACCACACCAGCAACAACATCAACATCACCTTGAATCCTCTCCGGACAAGGATACAATGGGCTTGCTGCACAGTCAGGACTCTCTTCAGAATCAGGGGGCATTTGCCCAGCTTGCATAAGAAACGGCGATGTCAGAAACGGAAAGCAATACGGAACCAGAGTCCCTGCAAAAGCTGCGAGAACTCCAGGAGGTTCTGCCAATGGACTACTTTGGCCCTCAACCGGGCTGGCAGATATTGGACATCGCAGAATTGTGGCAGTTTCGTGAACTTGGTCTGGTTTTTGCTCTTCGCGATTTCAAGGTGCGATATCGACAGGCCATCATCGGGGCGGCCTGGGCGATTGTGCAGCCACTCGGGACACTGCTCGTTTTCCAGGTACTTTTTTCGTTGATGAACAAAACACCGACGACCGGAAACGCGCCTTATGCGGTCACCGCGTTAAGCGGATTGATACCGTGGTATCTGTTTGCAACGACCGTCCGCGATGCCAGCGATTCGTTAGTCAATAATCGACACATCATTACAAAAATCTACTTCCCGCGTCTTTGGCTTCCCATTGGAACATCCCTTGTTGCGCTCGTTGATTTTGCCGTCGGATTGCTCGTTTTGTTCGGTGTGCTTCTCTGCTTCGGGTACTATCCGACTTTTCGCTGGTTGTGTATCATCCCCTTCACGCTGATGGCGTTACTGGTATCGCTTTCGGTGGGCATCTGGCTTTCGGCCATCAATGCTCTTTATCGAGACGTCAAATACATCGTCCCGTTTGCCATTCAAATGGGCTTTTTCGTTTCACCCGTCATTTATGAATCTGGTTCGATCATTCCGGAGAAGTATCAAATTATTCACGCGTTCAATCCGATGGTCGGAGTCATCAAAGGATTTCGTTGGTCTCTTACGGCGGCAGAAGCCCCCAATCCCGCATTGATGTTCGTCACATTGATCAGCACGGTGACGATTCTGGTCGGTGGTCTGCTTTATTTTCGCAGGGCTGAACAGAGAGTTTCAGATCGCATCTGATCAACCCTGGCACCGTTGGAGTACCGGAATCCAGGTAGCCAGATCACGAAT
>JALWSL010000485.1 GCA_027080405.1 Planctomycetaceae bacterium | reverse complement strand
GTTTTGAAACAGCCGAAGGCGGGGCAGATGGACACAAGTTGCGTACGTTGGGGCCCTTCACGACAGAAACACTGGCGGAAAAGCTTGCCCAATCCGAGGCAACAAAACAGTGGTCGGTTGTTGCTGCAAATCCTGCCTGGGAAAAAACGCCGTTCGTTCGACTCAAAGATGAGGAAGGAACTGTTACGGTCTGGAAAAAAGAAGAAAAACAGGGCGGCGAATTTTTCCTGACCGAAGCGCAGTCGCTGACGGAAACACCCGACGGAACGATTCTCGTCAACGGGCTGGTCAAAGGAACGAAAAAGGGAGAGCCGCAACTTCATCCTGTCGGGCATATTTCGAAGTTGCCCGGTGGTAAAAAGAAAACCGGGCCGCTTGGTTTTCTCAGTTTCTTCAGCACGCTTCAGGAAAGCGAAGTCGTTCTCTGGTCAAAAAAAGTCGTGAAAGAGAAAGATGATTTAGTCACAACGGTCTACTATCAAAAACCGACTCCCGGTTCCCAGGTGCTTCGTCCCGGCGAGCACCCCCGTTTCAAAGGGATCCGAAGTAACGACCCGATCGATAAACTGAATTTTCTTTCGTTGATGCTGGCTCTGTTTTGTGGCACGGCTTCATTGCCTCATATTCTCATCCGGTATTACACCGTGAAAAACGAATCGGCGGCGCGCAAGAGCACGATTGTCGGCATTGTCACAATCGGTTTTTTCTACATTCTTTCGCTTTATATGGGGCTGGGAGCCATGACCAGCGGTTCGATAGATGTCACAAACTCCAATATGGCTGCCCCGCTGCTGGCACGGAGCATTGCAGAATGGTTGTTTGCCGCGATTTCCGCGATTGCCTTTACGACCGTTCTGGGAACGGTCAGCGGATTGATTCTCGCCTCAGCCGGGGCGGTCACCCATGATTTGATGGGACAACTGCTGCATGTCAAAATGAATGACGCCGAGCAGGTTCGCGTAGCCAAAATCTCCTCGGTTATCGTGGGTGTTGTGGCGATTATTTTGGGGATTCTGTTCAAAAATATGAATGTCAGTTACCTGGTCGGATGGGCGTTCAGCGTAGCGGCTTCTGCGAATTTGCCTTCCTTGATCATGCTTCTATTCTGGAAAAAGACAACCAGACAGGGCATCATCGCCGCGCTGGTTGTCGGCATGGTCAGTTCGCTGGGGTGGATTCTCCTTTCGGAAGATACCTTCACCAAAGTTTACGGCCTGGATGCTGACGCTGCTCTGGTCCCCTTCAGTCAGCCCGGGATTGTCACGATTCCGCTCGGGTTTCTGGTACTTGTCTGCGTTTCCCTGATCACACAACCAGGCTCGTCGAGCGTTGCCGAGAGTGATTCCATCAGCGATTGAAATGTGTGATTGGGCATTTCGTATTTGAAAAACCTGAAAAGCGCTTAATAACATTCAACACCGGTCCGGAAGATCGAGAAGGTTTTGCAGGATGATTACCGGGAGCCATCGTCTGACGGAATGACCGAACCAGCATTACCAACACAGCAAGGAAAAATCGATGTCTCGAACAGATCCCCGCTCCGTTTTCACCAGTGATAATCTTTCTGCTGCCGAGTTTGTCGCGGAATGGCTGGGGCAGCAGGGAATTGAAGTAGAGTTGGTGACTCACATGAAAGAAAGTGACGGCGTCGGACTGACTCCCTTCAGCGACAGTCTCTCGACATCGCACATGGAACTGTTTGTGAAAAATGTGGATGATGTTGAGACCGCGAAGGAACTGATTCTCGAAAATCAGGAAAGTATTCTTCAGGAGGCCCAAAAGCGGGATCAGACCGTTCCCGAAAATATCGCGGTTGCCTGTGAACATTGCGGCGAGACGGCTATCTTTCCGGGCGAGATGCAGGGAACCGTTCAGGATTGCCCGCATTGCGGCGAATATCTGGATGTTCCGGGCGGCGAGGATGAATTCGACTGGTCTGTTGTGGATGAAACACTCTCGGAAGACGAATTGGCAGAAAACGACGCCGACGAACAATCCGATGCCTGGGGCTGAGCAGATAGCAACCGGGACGCAGAGGCAGTCGGGCAATGGGCAGAGTGAGACGCATTCTACTCGTATGCATCTGCCCCGCACCACGCAACCACCCTGTTCTGTCGAACGCTGATTCGATTTGCCCGTGAGTGCTCCGGGTTACTCGTTGAAGGCGGCATCGAAGGCGATATTTGATGGAGAAAAATCGACATTCTTGACGAATTGGCAAGCCTCGCGGCCCCCCTGGAAGCGTTCCATTCCGGAATCTTCCCATTCGATCGAAAGCGGTCCCTGATAGCTGATGTCATTCAGGGCACGGATGATTTCTTCAAAACGGACACCGCCCCGACCGACACTACGAAAATCCCAGCCACGTCGGGAATCGCCGAAACGAAGATGACTGCCCAGGATTCCCGTTCTGCCGTTGAGGGTGACTGAAGCATCTTTCATGTGCACATGGTAGATGCGATTCGGGAAGAACCGAATGAACTCGACCGGATCGACTCCCTGCCAGATCAGATGGCTCGGATCGAAATTGAAGCCGAATTCTTCCCGGTTGTCGATCGCGTTCAAGGCGCGTTCGGCAGAATAGATATCGAATGCGATTTCAGTCGGATGCACTTCCAGCGCAAACTTGATACCACATTCCTGAAAGACATCCATAATCGGATTCCATCGATCAGCGAACTGCTGAAAACCGGCGTCATACATTTCCGGCGGGGTGGGTGGGAAATCGTAGATCAGGTGCCAGATGCTGGAACCGGTAAACCCGTTGACAATTTCGACTCCCAACCGCTGGGCGGCGCGGGCGGTGTTTTTCATTTCTTCAATTGCGCGTTGGGAGACCGCATCGGGATCGCCATCGCCCCAGACATATTCAGGCAGAATTCCTTTATGCCTCTCGTCAACATGATCGCAGACGGCCTGGCCAACCAGATGGTTGGAGATGGCAAAAAGTTTCAGGTCGTGTCGTTCCAGCAGGTCTCTTTTTTTGGCACAGTAGGAGTCATCAGACAGTGCCTTGTCCACTTCGAAGTGGTCTCCCCAGCAGGCGAGTTCCAGGCCGTCATAACCGAATTCGACCGCTTTTTTGCAGAGTTCTTCAAGCGGGAGGTCGGCCCATTGGCCGGTGAATAGTGTCACGGGGCGTGCCATGAGTATTCCTTTCAGAATGAAATGTTCAAAGTAAACCGGAATCGACGCGTTGCAAAATCAGTCGCCGCGAAGTTTGATCCCCTTCGTCTGCAGTTTTTCACGGATCTCGTTCAGAGAGGTCACCCCGAAGTTACGCACCGAAAGGAGTTCGTCTCCGGAGCGGGCGACCAGTTCGCCGATCGTGGTGATACCGAGACGCGAAAGGCATTTGCGAGCCCGCACAGAAAGATCCAGTTCGGAAACACTCGATTCGTGCAGAGCCCGTTCTTCCGGTGTCAGTTCTTCCGGCTTGTAGAGCGGTTCCGGCTGTTTTTTGTGCAGGTTCTGTCCCAACTTCAAACCGTGCATGTCGAGAATCGCCCGGATTTCCTTCAGCGATGTTTCTCCGAAGTTTTTGCCGGCCAGCAACTGCTCTTCGCTCATCAGTGTCAGGTCTTCGAGACGTTCAATCCCGGCCCGTTCGAGACAGTTACGACTGCGGGCGGAAAGCTCGAAGTCTGAAATCGGGATTTGCAGAATCTGTTCGAGATGTTTATCGCGTTTGGCTGCATCCTCGTCGTAGAACATTTCTGCAGAAGACTCGATATCCAGCAGGTAGAGCTTGGCCCGTTCGTTGTTTGGCTGGGCTTCGAGAACCCGTTTGAAGCAGAACGCGGCAGGGCCGTAAAGCTCCCGATCTTCATAAAGCAGCCCCAGATTGATCATCGCGCCACAGTAAATGGGAGGTTTGGCCAGCATCTGTTCGTAAAGCTGGATCGCTTCATCGTCGTTACCCAACTGATTGTTCAACTGGGCCAGATTGAACAGGGCACGTGAATGGTTCGGGTCCATATCGACGGCCCGTTCGAAATATTCGAGGGAACCATAGGTATCGCCCCGGTCGGTCATCACACAGCCCATCTGGTATGAATATTCCGCGCGCGTTGCCGCCTCTCTGGCCAGTTCGCGGAGCTGGTTTTCAGCGTCATCGACATCGCCCTTCAAACGGGTACAACCGGCAATCAGCAGATCGCACTGCACCTTGTCGTAACCCTGTTTCTTCGCCTGCTGGAACGCTTCGATCGCTTCGTCGTACCTCTCCAGAGAAATCAACGCATTCCCGAGATAGTAGCTCGCCATCCCGCTCTCTTTCACCTGTGAGAGGCATTCGACAGCGCGATCCAGATTTGCAAGCAGAAAAGCGGTAACACCGCTGGCAAGCAGATCCCGTTGGGAAGAGGCTCGCGAATCAAGCTCCTTCCAGATAACACGAAGTTCAGCCGCCTGACCAGCTGACAACGCCTGCTGCAGAACAGCCAGTTCGTCGTAGCCGAATTCAGGGGAATCCAGCAATGGGCCTCGAATATCAAATTGCTCAGCAGCAATCATAGAACGCACCTCTGCATGAA
>JALWSL010000484.1 GCA_027080405.1 Planctomycetaceae bacterium | reverse complement strand
GATCAAATACAATATTTTCAATATTGAAAAATAGATATATAGAAAGATTTGTAATAGACGAGGCTCATTGTTTATCTGCTGGGATCCGGGCGCCAAGTGTCGCGGAGGCTCCGCTTTCCACAAATGGGAAGATTTCTTGGGGGCCTTGATGATTCTAAACGGAGCCGGGTTGCGTCCCTTGAGTAAATCCTTCTCCCGATCGTATGTCTGTTTTAGTTTCGGATCGACCTCGGCTACTTTTTTCATCTCGACCCAATCGCCAGAACCGATTTTCATTTTCACCTTTGTTTTATTCGATCCATTGAAAACGTTGGTATAAACGAAGTCTGTTCCGGCCTCGGAATTGCGGATGATTTCCGGAGCGGAGATTTCCATCTGGTAACTTTTATCGCGACTGGCAGCGAAAAAATCGAGCTGATAATCGGTTCCGTTGAACGAGAGAATCGAATAACCATTCGGGGCACCATCAGCCATCGTCGTGTGTGGGATTCCCCGTTCATCCTTGGCACCGGACCACCAACTGCCACAGACCGTCACATTGATGATGTGATGATGCGGCTTGATTCCCTTCCAGCCATCTTTCTGATCGATCCAGACATGTTCATGATGATGCGTATGCCCGGAAATCGAAATGCAGAACTTTCGTTTTTCAATCAATCGATACAGTCCACTACGATCATTGACATCGATCAACGGGATGTGCATCATCAAAACAACCAGCTGATCGTTCGGAACCAGCGCCAGGTCGTTCTTGATAAACTGCATCTGCTCCTTGCCTATTCCGCCGCGATAATGGGATTTATTCGTCTTCGCATCATGGATCCATTCGATATTATCGACAACAAGAAAGTGGACCGGTCCATGCTCGAAAGAATAGTATGAGGGGCCGTAAACCCGTTCGAATGTTTCATTGACATCCTTCCTGTTTTTGGCATCCAGGTTGATATCGTGATTCCCGATCACATTGTACCAGGGAATCCCCAACATCGCGATCGCCTGGTTATGAGGCTGCATGACGGAAAGATCATCAAAAACGATATCCCCCAGAGTCACTCCAAGCGAAGCGTCCGTCCCCACCAGTCCTTCAATGATATCGTGAGACATCCACTCCACTTCATGAACATTGCGCGGCTGTGTGTCTCCAAACATGATGGCCTTGAATTCGTCCGGTTCCTCCTGCGGATAAAGTGGAAAATCGATCGAAGCGGGGAGTGGGCCGGTTGGAGCAACGCCAGCGAATTTCGATTTGACCGAACCGTTCGGCTTATGGATGTAGTAGAAGCGGGGCAGCATCTGCTTGTTGACAGGCGTTCGCCAGTTGCGGGGTTTGATCACAAAGATGATGGTGTCATCATCAACAGGAATTTTGTAGCGGCCCTGCTGATCCGTCCTGGTAATCGTATCCCCATTGGAGACTCGAACTCCGGGCAACGGATGATCCCCTTTGTCGTACTGGCGATTCCCGTTCACATCGTGGTAAACGACGCCTCGAGCTATTTTCGAAGATTCTGCAGAAACCGCCTGTGCAGGTGCCTTGCCGATTCCGACAGCAAGAACAGACAAAGCCACAACCAAACCGCTGAGTAAAGGACGCATTCATACCTCTCATATTAAGTCATGTCGAAACAGGTTAGTCGAAACAGGTTAATTGGTCTTGTCTCACCTTAACACAGCCGAGTGACTATTTGAAACAGAACAGGCAATTATTTTGTTGATCAATTCACAGAACGTTGGCAATGCTGTATTCTGGCCGAACAGGTAAATTCCCGAACAATTCAGGTGGAGAATCATATGGACCGCAGAGAATTTTTGGCAACAGGTTCGCTCGCGATGACAGGAACCAGGCCGACTTTTTCAAACGAAAAGAACCGTCTGCGCGTTGCTGTCATTGGGCATACCGGACGTGGGAATTACGGTCATGGAATCGATACCGTCTGGCTGCGTGTACCTGCAACCGAAATTGTCGCTGTTGCGGATGCAAATCTGACAGGACTGACTCAGGCAAAGTTGCGATTGAAAGTTGAAAAAGGATTTACGGATTACCGTAAAATGCTCACTGATACCAAACCGGATCTTGTTGCCATCTGCCCAAGACAACCTGACCAGCATCATGATATGTGCCTGGCAGCAATTGAAGCAGGAGCAAGAGGGATTTACGTGGAAAAACCTTTTTGCCGGACACCAGCCGAAGCAGACGGTATTATCGCCGCCTGTAAAAAACAGAATGCGAAACTGGCAGTGGCTCATCGCAATCGGTATCATCCGACGCTCAAGGCGATCGATCAATATATTGCCAGTGGCGGTCTTGGCAAAGTTCTTGAAATACGCGGACGAGGTAAAGGTGACCACCGAGGGGGAGCGGAAGATTTATGGGTACTTGGCTCGCATGTATTGAATCTGGTCAACTATTTTGGTGGGAAACCGATCTCCTGTTCTGCTGTTTTAAGACAGAACGGAAAACATGTCACTAAAGCCGATGTAAAACAGGGTAATGAAGCTCTCGGCTTGCTGGCAGGGAACGAAGTGCATGCACGGTACGAAATGGAGCGGGGCGTGATCGCCTATTTCGACTCCATTGCCAACGATGGTACCAGGAACGCCGGTTTCGGCTTACAGATTATCGGCAGTGAAGGCATAATCGACATGAGTTGCGATATCCAGCCACTGGCCTATCTGGTACCGGGAAATCCTTTTCACCCAACTTCCAAACCACGTCCCTGGATTCCCATTACCTCCGCGGGAGTTGGAAAACCCGAACCCTTAAAAAACCTGAACGAAACGATCGAGCATCATGTCGGACCGGTTTGCGATTTAATCGAGGCCATGCAAAAGGACCGTCAACCTCTTTGTAATATGTATGAAGGAGCGACGACTGTGGAAATGATTTGTGCCACGTTCGCTTCACACAGGCAGAACTGTGCAGCGGTAACATTCCCGCTAAAAGAAAGAGGCAACGCTCTGGCCAAACTCTGATTTACGGCTTGGCCAAAACAGAGTTCTATTGGATCAAATTTGCAAACAGAGCTGGATTAAACCGTGCCTGGATCGAATTCCCGACAATCTGTAAAAACGGCTTTTCTTTGGGACGGTATTGGCTCGAGACTTCAGGAAAATGTAACGCTGGTCTTCGAACAGGGAGTCATCACCGATATCACCGAGAGTTCTGTGGAGAATGCCATCGATCTCGGAAACGCGGTTATCGTTCCACCTCTGGCCAATGTGCATGCCCATCTGGAATTCAGCCATTTGAAGCGGCCTCTCGCACCCGCTCTTCCATTTACCAACTGGATCAGCAAGACAATTGCGGATCGGCGGGCCAACCACGATGTGCAACGTTCGATTGATTCCGGAATAGCGGAATCCGCCAGGGCGGGCGTGGCTCTGCTTGGAGAAATCGTGACGGACTCGTCAGTCACTTACAAGATAAAAAATGGAACGCCTTCGTTAATCCTGTTTCGCGAACTGATCGGCCTGACGCCGGAAGCTGTCAAGGAGCAACAGGAGATCGTGGCGGAATTTCTGGAACAGGATCACGGCCATCATTCACCCGGTTGCTTTCATTCACTCGGTCTCAGTCCGCATGCCCCGTACACCGTGCGACCGGAATTGTTGAATCTGTCGATCGAATCGGCTCGCCAATTCCATTTGCCAATCACGATGCATCTGGCGGAAACCCGGGCAGAACTTGAACTGCTGGGAAACGGGACGGGCGAAATTGTCGAGATGCTTCAAAAGCTCGATCTCTGGGACCCACAAATGATTGAATCCGGCATCAAACCGCTGGATTACCTGCGTCATCTGTCCCGGTCTCCCCGAACAATCGTGGCGCATGGCAACTATCTGGATGATGAAGAAATCGACTTTCTGGCCAACGAGCCTCAAATGTCGGTTGCCTATTGCCCGCGAACTCACGCTTTCTTTCAGCACGAGAAACACCCCTGGCGGGAAATGCACAAGGCGGGAGTCAATGTCGCACTCGGCACGGATGGGCGCGGTTCGAATCCCGATCTCGATTTATGGAAAGAAACGCAATTCCTGGGGCGAAACGCAACTTCCAGTGAAGCAAAGCAGATTCTCCAAATGGCAACGGTCAACGGTTGGCGAGCATGTGGCAAGCCTGTCCGTATCGAAGTTGGCCAGCGAGCCTGTTGGACGATGATTCGCCATCGGGGAGACCCGGCAAAACGATTCACCGACTGGAGTGATCTCATCGGACAGCAGACCTATGCGGAAACGGTGAATCATGCAGGGCCGTTATCCTTGTCCTGCTCGTGAGTTCGTACGAGCCGCCAGTTGCTCACGTTTCTGTCCGTTACTCCCGGCTTTACCCCTATTCCCGGCGCAAGGCCTGCAGAACCGGCGTGCGGATTGCTTCGGTAACTGCCAGCAGTGCAGCTATCATGCCGGTCGCAAATACGCCGAATAATAGCGCCGCCCCGCTACCCCACGGAACATCGGCCCCGCGACTCAGAATTTGAGGCGTCATCGCGATCAAGGCGCAAACAGTCCCGATAGTCAGGCCCAACAGAAGCAGCCAGGCGT
>JALWSL010000483.1 GCA_027080405.1 Planctomycetaceae bacterium | reverse complement strand
ACATCTTGTTCTTCGCCATATTCATTGGGATCATCACCAAAACGCATGAAATCAATCTGTCATTTCGCTGTAAACTGTAAAAAAAGAAAGCGGCCATCCGATTGTAAATTATTCCGGATGTAATAGAAAACCCAAAACAGAATCTCGCATCATCGGCAACATTAACAAAACGTAGCAAATACTGAAAGAACCGCCGAAACAGGGTGGCTGAGGATACCGTCCGAGACTTTCGTTTCACATTGTAACGAATAATCAGGTTCGATGAATTCTATCTGTTGGTTGAATAAATTGAGTAAATCCTGAATGAGCGGACGCCTCGCGGGTGCAAAGCTGGAATTGTCGATTTGTCTTGAGATCATCTCCCGGACATTCTCGATAGACAAACTGAGGGTATGGAACAGGGAATGTTCTACGGGTTCTGACGGGAACGGGAGATGGTTCCTGCGGTAAATCATCATGAATTAAAACAGCGAGGGATCGCAATCCACCCTGCACTTCAACTTGGGCTTACCCAACGACGGATGAGATTGCGTGAACGACTTATTCGAAGATTTTTATCGCCAGCACAGCCCCAAGCTGTTTCTGTTACTGCTATTGACGCTGCCGATATTGGGCTATGTCTCATCGACGATCCCAAACAACAACGATATAGAGACGTGGCTGCCCACCGATTCCGTTTTGAAAACGGAATACGACCAGTTTCGTAAAGATTTCGGCAGCGAAGAGTGCATCCTGCTTGCCTTGAAAAACGGGGCCAACACCCCCTCCATGGTTGCTTCGCTGGCCAGGCGGATTGAAAGACATCCGGAATTCACCTGCACCTGGGATTCACAGAAACTTTGCGAGCTGATGACGAAACTTTACGTCAGCCGGGAAACAATAGCTGAGAGAATCCTGGGAAAGACCCACTCTCTGGATGGCAAACTGCGCGCCATCCAGATCCATCTTTCTGATGTTGGTACTGCGGATCGAAATTCAGCCGTTCAAGCGATATACGATGAACTGGCGTATTGCCAAATCAAAAAGGACCAGTTCGTTCTGGCGGGCGGGCCTGTCGTTATTGCGGAACTGGATCGATTAGGCAACCAGAAAAGAAATCAGAAGTTTTTTATCCTGACGCTGTTGATCGGCTTCGCCCTGCTTTTATTTCTCATTCGAGACTGGCGTACCAGCCTGGCAATGATGGTACTTACCGTCTGGTCGATCCAGATGACGACCTCCTGCGTGAAATGGTGCGGCGGCGAAATGAATTTCATACTGGGTGCGCTTCCCGTGATGGTGATGGTGTTTACGCTGGCGATTTCCATTCACTATCTCCACTATTACGATACATCGCGCGGCAGTAGAACACCGATTGCGGACAGCTTTTTCACTGCGTTGAAACCGTGTCTCTTTGCAACGTGTACGACGACGATCGGCCTGGCTTCCCTGTGCATCAGCGATATATTACCGGTACGTCAATTTGGCTACGGTGCATCCATTGGGTGCATCGTTTCTCTATTCAGCGGTCTGCTGATTACACCTGCAATTGTCGTTCTGTGCCGGTTCACGGGATTTGCTGAAACGGCTTTTCTCCGTTTTCAGCACCAACTCTTTTCGCATGTCATCGATTATCGAAAATCGGCAACAGCAATTGCTCTAACACTGGTTGTTTTAACTGCTCTTGGCTTGCCACATCTGACCTCGCGATTGGAACCACTGGAATTTCTGCCTGGTTCAAATAAGGTCATCACCGATCTGGACGAGATTCAGGATCATCTGACGACAATTGATTCGATTGAAATTGTTGTCGATTTTGAAGAGGAGGATGTTCCGTTTCTCGATCGAATTGAACAGGTACGGAAGATTGAGAAAATCGTTCAGGCCGATCCGCTTGTTCGGGACACGACCTCCGCGGCAAGCTTCTTTCCGGAAGCGGATCAGATGCCTGAAAGCCCACGGGAAATCGGCAGGATGCTGAGAACCGCCCGGGAGAAATCGAAAGATGGAGACTACGTAGCCTGGGGACAACGACTTTGGAGGATATCAGCCCGCATCGAACCGGAAGCACGCCACTCACAAGGCGATCTGGTACAAAATCTCAAACAGAAACTGGCCGGTTACAACGTCACCATTACCGGCCTGGCACCGTTGATCAGTCAGGCCCAGCAACAGATATTCAATGGATTCTGGTCGAGTTTTGGAACCGCATTTTTGATCATTACCATAGTGATGATCATTGCATTACGTTCGATCCCGACAGGTCTGATCGCAATGATTCCAAACCTGACACCACTGATGATCGTCTTTGGAATGCTCGGCTGGTGCAATATTCCACTGGATATCGGAATGATGATGACCGGCAGCATTGCGTTGGGAATTGCAGTCGATGGAACATTCCATTTTCTTGTCAAATACGAGCAGTATTACCAGAATTCCGGTGATACTGTCCGAGCCGCTGCAACAGCCCTGGAAAAAACAGGACCTCCCATCGCAGAGGCGGCTATTATTGCATCGGTCGGAATGCTGGCTCTCTGCTTCAGTGATTTCGGCCCGACAGCCCGGTTTGGCCTGTTGATGTCCGCATTGCTTGTAGCCGCCTTGATCGGAGACCTCATCCTTCTGCCTTCATTGCTGGCACTTCGCCCTCAAAAAGGCGCTCGAAATATCGATACTGAAGAACATACAGAGCCCGACCAACCGATCACGATCAAATTACCCCACTATGCCCGTACTAACCCAATGCCGATATCAGACAAACAGGAAAAAATTGAATCAGCCTGCAACTGACCAACCAATACACGCAGCAATAAATACACGCATTCATAACAGCCTTATTCAGAAGGAATGAATTACATAATCTGGAAATTGATAGTCGGATAATCCCCTGCATCGGACAGCCTCATGCATAAAAACATCAACATATTTCTCTCCCATATCCCATATAATGTGTATCACGCTACTGCTAATGAGGGTAATGGACGGAACTGATGAGTCCCGATAAAACTGCAAAGTTGGATAGAGCGGAAATCGCGATCGAATCAAATCTAGCCTGATTCCGAGAAAGTACCGAAAAGTATCCCAGCGCAACTGGTTCATTCTGATAGTCGTAACCAAACTGATATTTTCAAAAGTTTTCGTACCGTTCGTGAACTTTTACCGTTAGTAGTACAATGGGGCTCAAAAATTCACCGTGAAGCATTCAAATATACACCAGATGAGTTAAGGATTTTGTGGTTGGCTTATTGACTTTAGCGATTCAACCTGTCACTCTGTTGCATTGTGTTATGTGCATCGCTTGCATAGGTTGCGTTTAATTTCTTTCTGTTTTCCGTAGATGTACGAGCATTTTTGATTTTGGTAATAGCGGACATTGCAACGTTGAAGTGATGTCCGGGATAGGTAACGTGCGGATGATTTCAATGCAGATATCAGAACCGAAACATTATTTGCTGACAGGTGCCACCGGCTTGCTCGGGCGGTACCTGATGAAAGACCTCACCTTGGCTGGTATTCCACTGGCCGTGCACGTTCGTCCGAATCGACGTTTCACCGCCCAGGAGCGAATTGAAGCGATTTTCAGTTACTGGGATCGGCAACTTGGCAAGGCACTGCCCAGACCCAAGGTTCTGTGCGGTCAGTTGAGTGAAGATTCGCTGGGAATGGTTCCACAGGATATCAGTTGGGCTGCCGAAAATTGCTGTGGCGTTATCCACAACGCCGCATCCTTGTCCTTCGTCAGTACGGGCAGGGACAGTGAACCGTACGTCTCCAATGTGAAGGGAACCGGGAACGTCCTGCAGTTTTGCCAGGAGGCGGGAATTTATGATTTTCATCATGTCTCCACGGCTTATGTTTGCGGACTTCGATCGGGAGTTGTGCTGGAATCTGAACTGGATGAAGGGCAGGAGTTCAGCAATCCCTACGAAGAAAGCAAAGTGGAAGCGGAACAAATGACGCGGGAAGCGGACTTCATCAAGTCGCACACTGTTTACCGCCCCAGTATTATCATCGGAGACTCGCAATCCGGTTTTACCAATACTTTCCATGGATTTTATGCTGCCGTTCAACTGGTCAATACGATGTGCAATCATTCCGCAAAGGAAAGGCAACCTAGCGGCCATCTGGACCTCTATCCGGGTCGGGTGACCCTGAATGGCACGGAAGTGAAAAACCTGGTTCCCGTTGACTGGGTCTCATCGGTCATGTCGCACATCGTTTCCAATCCACAGCATCACGGGAAAACATATCACCTGACACCAAGAAATCCGGTCCAGGTGCGAACTCTGCATGCCGTTCTGCAGGCTTCGTCCAAAATGTATGGCACACAGTTGTACGGCAATGAAACCCCCATTGAAGATCCGACCGAAGTAGAACAGTTCTTTTACGAGCATATCCGTGTCTACGATTCGTACTGGCGAAATGATCCGACTTTCGATTCGACCAATACGCGTCAGGCCGCCCCTCACCTGCCCTGCCCGCATATCGATTACAAGAAACTACTTTTCCTGGCGCGACACGCGATCGAAATGAACTTTTCATGGCGGGACAAGCTGGTCAAAAG
>JALWSL010000482.1 GCA_027080405.1 Planctomycetaceae bacterium | reverse complement strand
AAAATCGCCATGTCTTCGAATATCTGAGCGATTCCCTGACCAAAACCTTCGCCAATCAACCACCCCCGTCACTCCTCCCCAGGGTGTGAACGGTTACCCTTCAACAGTTAAAATAATGCGGGCCTGAAAATCGCTTCCGATCACCGCATTCGGATCGATAATATTTTCCACGATATAATCAATTCCCTTTGAGCCACTTCCCTGAAGTTTGGGAGCGATGCGCAGATTCTGGTTCTTGGGCTGGTGGCAAGCCGCACACAATTTCTTGAAGTGTTCCGCCCCTTTACCGGCATCAAAAGCCCACAAGGGAGCTGTTTTATAGGCATGGGCCAGCTTCGACACTTCCGCTTTTCGTTCCTCAGACGATTGGCCCAACTGCCCCCATTGTTCAGTGAGCATTCTGTTCAAAGCAGCATCTCCCAGATTCGCCATTTGTCGTGCGTGGTAAGCCGTTAACTGACTCTTTTTCAACTGACCTTTGGCGATTGCTTCCAAAACTTTTTTCGACCAGACAGCCCTGCTGGCAAGCACTTCCATCGCAGCTGCTTTCTCTGCACCGTTCCATTGCGGCAGCCGTTTGAGCAACACCGTTGCGATGGCAGGATCTTCAAAACGGGTTAGCAGGGGAAGTGTCTGACGGACCAATTCTTTTGTCTCGAGCTGTTTGACAAAATACGGAAGGTTTTCGAAAGAGGAGTCAGCGGCAAGAATTGATAGTGCGTGTCGTTTCAGGTTGATGTCTGAAGAGTCAGCGGCAAGGATCTTTCTCATCCGGGCGAATAATGCTGTATCGCCGAAGGCTGCACCGAGAGATTCCGCGGCACGGCGGATCGAAATATCAGGCGAATCGTATAAGCTTTCGGCCACTTCAGACCAGCCAACCGGTTCGGGCAAGCCACGCATCCCACGCACTCCCAATTCAAACAGGCTGAGCAAACGAAACTGTTCACGGGGCTTCGCGTAAACCAAACGCATAGAGATGGCATCGCGTCCCTGTCTTGAAATTTTCGTCGCGTACCATTCGATATAGTCTTTCAAGACTGGTAATTCTGTTTTCTCCGACAGCTTCAAGGCGCGCTCAAGATGATCAGGCATCGACTTTGCAATCCCGTACCACAACAGAAGCAGCAAGTCGCGGTCTGCCATGTTCCCCGGTTGAGAGCTCATCGTTTCTGCCAGCTTCCAGCCCCATTCATCTGGAACGCGTGGGATTGCCGAAGCCAGATAACGCCGAACAAACAGTGATTGTTCACGTTCCACCAATGGAACAAGCAACATTTCCAGTTCGTCTGGGTGAAGCGATTCCACGGCTAATTGAACAGTCCAGGCCCGCACATACTCGCTTTTATCTTCCAGAAGTTTCGCTGCCATTTTGCATCAAATTTTCCTGCAGCGTTCAGTGTCCAAACAGCTCGTAGACGACGGGACGCATCATCGTGTGTGGTTGCAATTTCCATCATATGACTCAGGGCTGCACTGGAAATACCCTTCTTCGCGGCAGCCCGTTCGCTGAGCACCAATCGAGCCATGCGGCCGTTCCAGTCGTTTGGATGAAGCTGAGCAGCAACCAGTTCGATATCGGTTGCCTTGGTATAATCAACCTTGACCGGAGCGTAGTCTGCATCAAATTTCATGCGATATATCCGCCCGTTACTTCGGTCCCACTGCTCGGCGTCCGGGTTATGGCAAAGGCGCGCGTCATACCAATCGCTGATATAGACGGCTCCATCCGGACCGTATTTCAAATCGACTCCGATATACTGCGGATCGGCACAAAACAGAACATCGTAACCGGCGTGCCGGGTAACGTATCCCCCCGCTCGGCGAACATTGATCTGATGATTCATCTGATGCCCGTGCAGGTTGTGAGTAAAAAGATGATTACGATATTTCGCAGGCCAGTTATCTCCCAGATAAATCATGGTTCCCACATGTGAATGCCCACCATACACCTGTCGCGACCCAGGTTTGCCCGCACCTCCCTCGCCGTGACCATACCGGGCAGAGGCGAGCATGAAATTCTGCATTGCAGGCAGATGCGGCAATGCCACCGAAGAAACAAACGGTGCATAGCCACTATTTACCTGATTCCAATAATGCCCCCCCTGCATGACATGAGTGGTCGAACCCTTGCCCCAATAACTTCGGCAATGTGTCATAAAAAGTTGTCCGTATTCATTGAAATCCAGGCCCCACTGATTGCTGCCGCCGTGTGCAAACACTTCGAAAACATGGCGAGTCGGATGATAGCGCCACACGCCCGCACTGAGCTGTTGACGCTTCGTATCAGGAGTTCCCGGTCTTCCAATTTTCGATCGATTGAACACTCCCTGGTTCCCGTACAACCAGCCGTCCGGCCCCCAAATAAAACTGTTCAATGTTTCGTGAGTGTCGGCGAATCCAAAACCGTCAAGCAATACCTGCGGTTCGGAATCGGGGCGATCATCGTCATTTTTATCGGGAATAAACAGTAAATTCGGAGCGGCCCCGATCCATACGCCACCATGCCCCACTTCCATACCGCTGACCAGATTCAACCCCTCGATGAAAACTTTTCGCGTTTCAAATGTCCCATCACCATCTTCATCCGAAAAAATCAGGATGCGATCCAGCCCTTTTCCTTCAGGGCGTTTTTGGGGATAAGAATTTCCCTCAACAACCCATAGCCGTCCTTTGGCATCAAAAGTGAACGCCATCGGTTGGTGCAACTGCGGCTCGGCTGCAATCACATCGACAGAAAATCCTTCCGGAACAAACATTTTCTTAATCGTTTCAGTTCCCCGTGCTGCCTTGTTGGGGGCAATAACATTCGGCACCAGATGCTGCAGAAGGGGATTTTTTATCGAGCGTACTGAGGGTCCCGCCTGTGCAAATGGGGGGCGATCAGTATGAAAACGGAAATCATCGAAATTCAGATGTCCCCAGGGCCCGGCATCTTCATCAACCAGTCGGATCGCGATATTCTCTCCCTGCAGATTTTGCAAGTCGACCAAAACACGGCGCATCTGTTCCTGCTGATTCCCCGATGCGGTAAAGATGACCGTTTCAGCCTGCCCCTCTGTAGCCGGTTTGATGATCTCCACGCGGGTTGATTTTTTCTTCCCCCCGCCAACCAAAAATGTCGCATAGGGGTGTGTCACCTTGAATGGGGATGATGTTAATGTCCCAACCCCGCCATCCTGAACAATTTCATAACCGCCGATGAAAAACTCGCCATTCTTGTTGCTGATCTGTCCGGGCCATCGACTGGCAATGCCATCCTGATTGACAGGCTGTTTGTCAAAAGCATTTCCGGTCGCCTTCCAGCCGGCAAGAGTCCCTTTTTCAAAACCGAGATTCAAATCTCTCCCCGAGGGATCTTTGGGGGCAATTCCCTGGTCTACTTCTTTCTGTTGGAATGCCTTCCTGTCCGATCCCAACTTGAACTCACCCAAGCGTGCATCGTTGCCGTTGAGCGTTTCAAGGCGGATGTTTCGGAACTCTACTTTAGTGTGACCACCACTATGAAGCTGTAGCGCCAGGGAACCACTTAAATCCCGTTGATCAACTTGACGGTCCTGCATTTCACTAAAGAGTGTTCCATTGACGTAAACGGCAACATGCTCACCGATGGCAACGATGCGGTAGTCGTTCCAGTCGTTTTCACGAAACAAGACGGCATATTGATTAGTGGGAGCGAAAGCTTCCACTTGCCGGGTTCCGTCTGCGGCAATCGCCACACGTGAACCGCGCTCCACCAATAACGCCCGCCCATGCTCATCGTAAATTCTCCCCAACCACGTTGCCCCCTGATCCAAATCAGCCTGATAGCCGGAGACATGATTTATGTTATCAACCTGGCACCAAAACTGTATCCCGGAATTTGCACCGGCTGAACCTGTCAATTTTACCTGCAGTTGCAAGTCGAAATCTTTCAGCTCACCATCCCAAACCAACCATGTATTGCGGCCGAGCGTTTTTCCTTGAGGAATTTCTCCTACAATGGATAGATTTTCAACCCGCCAATACCGCGGATCTCCTCTCCAACCGGATAGCGTCTTGCCATTAAACAGTTCTATAATGGGCTTTTTTGCTTCTGCAAAAGAACTCGACACCAGCAGGAAAATAACGAAAAGAAAAAGTTGTTTTTTTTGCATGCTACAGGGCAACCTTGAAGAGACAGCAACAAGCCTGAACCTCATAAGACGCATCACACGGGAACCAGGGCAACCGTATGAGTTGGCATCTGATTTGTGCGACTGATATTTTGACTTGAAGACCAGGGCAATGTCGTTATGCGTGGGGACTCTTGCACAATTTTAGCGGGGCGATTGATATGTTTACAACTCTGTTTTCCATTTTGGCAATATTTGGATCGATCAAGGATCCCCGTCATGATGTCAAAATTGTCTACCCGTTGACCGACATGATTTTCCAAGCGACCGTTTGGCAGCAAGAAGGGGCTTGGCAAAAACAGGGCCCATGCGAGGTACAAAAAAACGTCCTGCCAGGTTGTGAGCCCCGGCAGGACGCTGTCAGCTTTGCCGGTCATCGTTGGACAACCGGCG
>JALWSL010000481.1 GCA_027080405.1 Planctomycetaceae bacterium | reverse complement strand
GGTTCCGAGAAGTAGCTTTTCTCGGGGAAATGTAACGGGGCAAACGTTTTCTTTTCCAGGTTATTGCAGAGATAGAGCGGGTTCTGCCTCACCTGCGCATTGACGGGATGATGGACAACATGCCCGTTCGAGATGGCGATATCATCATCCCCGTCGAGATCGAAATCTCCAGCCACACAACCGAATCCGACATAAAGCTTCCCAAGCTGGTTGAAACCGGCACGACGGGAAACATAAAGGAAATCCCTTTCTCCCTCATTGCGGTACAATCCGAACAATTCCTCTTCGTAATTGGTAACGAAAAGATCAGGTTTCCCGTCCAGATCGTAATCGGTCGCCGTGATTCCCATGCTACCGTTCGGGTTGGCCATATCGTCCAGCGCCAAACCGGAAATCATGGCCTGGTCTTCAAAATGCGCATGACCATCATTGACATAAAAGAAATTCGGAACAGTATCGTTGGCAACATAAATATCGAGATCGCGATCCTGATCGAGATCGATCAACAGCACTCCCAGCCCTTTCCCTCCTTCGTTCAATCCGGCCTGTTGTGAGGATTCCTGAAAGCTACCGTCCCCCTGATTCAGATAGAGTGAATCAGTCACTCCAGTGAAAGCGCGAGGCGGACAGACATCCGGTTCGCCATTCGGCCCCCGGCAGGGAGGATTATTCTCGAAACTCCAGTTCACGTAATGGGCAACATACAAATCCAGGAAGCCATCGTTATTGAAATCTCCCCAGGCAGCACTGCTTCCCCATTGATCATCCAACAGTTTCGCTTCGACTGTCTCGTTTGAAAAAGTACCGTCTCCATTGTTGCGCCATAAAACGAGCCCCCCATAACCGGTAATCAGGGCATCGACAAAACCATCGCTGTTGTAGTCGCCACACGCCACACCATGCGAATAGAAAAATGGAGCCGAAATACCCGCAGAAAGACTGACTTCCTCGAACGATTCAGGAGCAACCTGACGAAACAGACGGGAGGGCAGACCTTCCAGTTCTGATTTCCCGATCAATCCACCGCCGGGAAACAGCAGATCGGGAAAACCGTCCCGATCGTAATCGAAAAGACCGACACCCCCTCCCAGAGACTCCAGAATCGACAAGGTTCCCGATCTTTCGCCATTCTCATAAACAATGTTTTTCTCTGCAATCGGAACGGACCGTTCAAAAACCGGGAGCAGGCACACGGAAGAATCTGCTTCCTCAGCGCGGGGACTGTGAGAGTGATCCGGCTTCTCCGATTCCCGACAACCGACGAGTCCAACGATCAGAAAAAGCAGGCAAAACGCTGCTTCAAACTGAAACAGATCGCCCCATTTTCGACAGATGCGGGAAATCTGAACTGGTTCCTTGCTGTAGAAAGAGGCCATTTTACTCTTCTGATTCACCACGACAGGGCATCTCCACGCGAAGTACAAGAGACAACAAAACAAAACCGCTCTCCCTGCTTGCGCCCGTTACGGAGAATTGATCGACAGTTCGTATTTGCGGAGAATTTCAAGCGTGGCCTCGTGATGGGGATCATATTTGAGAACACTCCTGAGCCACGTCAATCCCTGAGACTCGGAAATATACTTCAGAATAAGCAATCCGACCTGATAACGCGACTCGACATCCGCCGGGTTTTTTCTGAGTTTATCAATCAATACATCTGTTTGGGCCAGTGCTTTTTTGGCCTCGGTTACCTTTTCCGCTTCCTGAACCGCTTCTTTATCGCGACCGACCCGTTTCAATGCAATCGAATAGCTGTATCGGGCCTCCCAGTCATAGGGATCGATCGCAATCGCCTGTTCATAGTATTGGACAGCCTTTGGATAATGCTCCATCGCCAGTTCCAATTTTCCATTAACCACAAAATATTTTGCCTTGGCCTTGACGACTGGATCGCCGAGATACCGATAGGCATCTTCCAGTTCTTTTTCGTCTTCTCCTTCACATCGGTCGAGATATTCCCGGGCCTTTTCATATTGCTGGAGTTGAAGATAGCACTCGGCGATACCGATGAGTCCGGGCTGCTTTACTTTCATGAGGCTACTGGACAGTCCGTAATAATGAATCGCCTCTTCATACTTCTGTTTGATCACGAGAATCCGAGCCAGATTGTAGGCCGCTGCCGCATAACGAGGAGAAAGTTCAAGGGACTTTCGAAAAGCCTTTTCTGCCCCCTCCATATCCGAAACGTGCTCCAACAGTCTCCCCTTGAGAAACGGGGCTTGAGGATCGCCAGGAATATCGGACTCCCATTTGGCGAGCAACTGAAAAGCCTCGTCAATGCGATATTGCAGGATACACCCCCGGATGTAGGCATCGCAGACTTCGGAAAGCTCCTCACCATTTTGCAACAACTCGGCGAAATGCTTTTCCAGTTCGTCCATTTTGCCCGTTTGGGCTAATGCGAGCCATTGCTCACGCTGCAGGATGTATTCGTCGCACCCCAACGCTTTGGCTATCTGGAGCTGATGGGCCATTTCGGGGAAGCGACTTCTTTTGCGAAAATAGCGGGCGAGCAAAAAGGCAAATTCAGGGCGTCTTAATCCCGTCGCCTCTCCCCGATTGATCCAATCGAGAGCTGCGGGAAGATCCTGCTCAAAAAAGGCATGCCGAGCGCGACTGGCACAATACCCCGGATAATACCAGTAAGCACCGCCGAGAAGGAGCAAAAGAACGGCCATCAATACGACAGACCGATAGACAACTGTTCGCGATATCCTCCTCGAAACCGATGGGAAAAACAGTAGCGGGAAAAGCGGTAGCGAAATAAAAAAGGGGCTCATGCTGTCTGTCTCGCTCTCCCCGAAATCGGTTTGCCCACCCCACCATCTGGCACACCCCCGGACACGCCAGAGTTGGCTATACTCCATTTCCCACAAAGTTTCCCACAAAACTGAACTTCGACCAATCTGCTGACAAACTTTCTAATTGATGTTGAACGTCATCAGGTATTTTCACTTGCAAAATACCGGATGGCAACACAGATCCAACAGCTGCTGGCAACATTAGAGCATTCCTGCCATTTTTTTGGCAATCGACTTGACTTTCGAGGCAGAACTGGCGGACTCCAACTGCTCGCACAACGTCAATAACTCATCGGGAATGTTCGGGTCTGTCCTTTTCAATTCCTCAATGCTCTCGCGCATGCCAGCCAGGCTGCTCCCCGCTTCGCCACTTTCTGCAACCTCGAGCAAACGATTTTTCAAGTCCTCCTTTGAAGAAGCCTGATTCAACTCCTCAACTTTCTTGCCGGCAAGGTCGCTTTCCATTTTTTCAGAGCAACCTGTGAAAGCAACGCAGATTGACGCAAAAATAAAACATGTTGCTACTTTTTTTAACATGACATTCCCTTTCGTGGCTTTATCGAACAGATAATGCCAATTAGTGATTCAACCCGAAAATACCTCAGCAATCCAACGATAACTGTTCCGGCAGGCCAAGTCCACAACACTGGTTTGCAGCAACTCTACAGCGACACATGGGGGACGCCCACCGGCAATCGACAGTGCTTCCATTCTCGAACCGCTCGCATCATCTTAGGAACCGGTTTGCTCTATTGACAAGCAGGAAAATAACCTTAGAAGAAAAAAAGAGGCGTCCCAGAACAGGAGACGCCCCTTCTCGTCATACCTCAAATAATTCTTGTGGGATCAGTATTCGCCGACAGGATTGCCATCCTGAATATGTCCCAGGTTCTGCCAAGTCCGCATATCGACATTCTCGCTAATGAAATGAACCGAACCATCTCCCATCAAAACCTGCACACCTCCCGTGTGACGCGAGCGGGCTGACCACACACCCTGGCTGTCGTACCAACCGCAACCTGTGCACGGGTGACAATCTGGATTATCCGAGTTGGGAGTATTCAGCGTATTGAACACTGTCTGACAGCCAATCCCATTAAGCCACTCACGATGGGTATGGGAATGGGTAGCAGAACCCCCGGGGGCACCGTTCGCTCGACAGGTCACGCCGTACGCATCCAGCGAGGCTTTTGTCGTAAACACTCTGGCAAACCCGCTTGGAAACGCAGTTCCACGCACGAGATCCTGCTGAGGATGATAAGTTGAGTTGTTGTCACCATGTAGCGCTTCAGATGCTGCGATGACATTGGAAGAGCCATCCTTCAAGTCACGAAAACTGACCGTACGGCGATAGTTGAACATACCAAGCTGCTCGCCGAGCGGAATCCTCCAGAAGGTTGTCGGACCTGCACTGACAACATAGTTGACTCCACTTTCAGCACCCAGCCAGGCATTATCCGACGGGCACTGATAGGACGGTATTTTTGTATTCTTGAGAGTGTTATTAGGTGACGAATAATACAGGATATTCAGATTCAGCTGATCATAAAGCGGTGCCTGCTCCATAAACGGTAAAATCATTGCATGAGTACTGAAACCGCGCCAGGAATTTGTACCTGCACCGGGTAACCGTTCACACCCTGGGGAGGAGTGACGGGGGTGGTTGATTGGCGAAGGTTTTGGTCAGGGAATCGCTCAGATATTCGAAGACATGGCGATTTTGCTGCCGGCAGGTTTCGATCACCGTCAAC
>JALWSL010000480.1 GCA_027080405.1 Planctomycetaceae bacterium | reverse complement strand
ACAATCTGCCAGTCGGAATCAGTTACCAGATATTTTTTCTTGCCCGCCGAATCAGTCATCACCAGTTTCAGCGCAAAGGCGGCTGCTCCCTCCTGATTGGAAACTTCTGCAATCAATTCATTCTGCCCCGGATTGAGCTTCGAAGTGATATCCAAAGTCACCGGAGCTTGCCATTCGCTGCTGGAAGTCAACTTTTTTCCGTTCAGATACAGCGTCATCACGTTATCGCAGGTGGCTCGAAGCTGGGCGGTTTTCACCTTCCCGGAAAACACTTTTTTGAAACGATACTTGCCATCCTGTTGCGGCCCCCAAATCCATTGTGGAACCGTTCCTGCAGAAAAGTCTTCCCATTTTTGTTTGGCTTTTTCTTCTTTCAGGAAATCATCACGCAAACGTGACGCCGCCTTTTCAGGGTATTGCGTCACGATCTTTTCAACTCGGGGTTGCGATGATTCTTCCTGTTTCTGCTGTTCTTCCTTGCTGGCTTTTTCGTCAGCAGAGACCGGGAACGGGCACGTTACCAGCAGGGCAGCACACAGGAACATCTGCAGGGAGTGAGAGAGAATGTATTTCATGATGACTTTCCGGAATGACTAAGAGAGGAAATGATCCGTCGAACAACCGTTCTGGCTTCCTGGTACAGAATTTCCCGGCACGGCTGGTCTGTTCTGACCACCGTAACCAAAATGAGATTTTCCAAAATTTGCGAGCCGTTCACAAACTTTTACTGTTAGCAATACAAAGAGAGCCTAACTTACTTTTGACAGCATTTACAACCGTTTCAGGTTTCAAGAGGCTCACAAGGAACACCTGCCTGTTCGAGGCGTTGGTGCGCCAGTTCGGCCCACGGGCCGCGTTGGTCGAGTTCGAGATAACGCTTCCAGTGAACGATGGCATCTTCCGTCTGCTTCATCTGGCGTAACGTCTCGGCTTTGTGCAGATGAACTTCCGGGAAATCGGGATAAATGTGCAGAGCCTCGTCAAAAGCCAACAGCGATTCGGTCCACTTGTGCAGTTCTGCATAGAGACAGCCGATTTGTGTCCACGCTTCCAGATATTCCGGATCATTTTCTATCGCAGCGAGGTATCGCTCCAGCGCCGCTTCCTGCTTGCCGATACGGTACAGGCAATCGGCCAGATAGAAATGGGCCTCCGCATCGTTCGGCCGAACCCGCAACGCCTGATGAAAACATCGAATCGCAGCACTGGAATCTGCCATTTCACTGCGTCTGCATCCTTCGATCATCCAGTCGGTCGCGGTTTGAGGTCGCGTCGCCGGAAGGTCGAAACGTAAAACATGCGCGTGCTGTTCCTGCTCCGTCTCTTCGACTTGATCGCTTCCCGTCCCATTTTTTTTCTCTCCAAAGTTGAATAGCCGCTGTCTGGTGGAAGGTTCGAAAACGCCATGCTCATCCCGAACTACCAGTTGATGTTGATCGGACAATATTTCCAGCTGTTCGAGAATCCGGCCGGAATCGGGAAGCACCCTGTTCAACATTTTCACACTGCGCAACAATTCGTCCTGCGTGATGCCGGACTGTATCAGCTCGGATAACCGACGGGCAGCGGTCACTTCATTGTAAGAAAAGTAGGGAAGCCGACAGACCTTTTTTTCGGCTCGAATCAGCCCGGCCCGTTCCCAACTGCGAATCGTATGCACCGGCAGGTTGAGGAGCTTGCTCAGCATCGCCGGAGTGTAAAGGCGTTTGACATCGGGGTTATCGGTGTACAGCCCCATCATGCTGAGCCATTCCGATTCACTGACGATCCGAATTTCATGTCCTTCGCGGATCAGCGACTCGGCATGTTGCAGCTTGACGGAAGGTTTTCCGTCCTCCTCCAACGGCCAGCCTTCTTCACCAATTACCAGCAATGTTGTATGGCGGGAAACATGTTGGGCCACATTCCCTCCGTGCTGTTCGACAAGCTCCGCGGCCTGTTCATGCGTCATCGAAGCCAACGTCCCGGTCAAGGCCAGCGTTTCCCCAGTCAGAACGCCCGGCTGCTTGGGAGCGAACTCAGCATTCTCCCGCTGCGCAACCTCCCCGGCAGGCAGATTCGTCCGAACTCCGCCTGAATCAGCAATCGGCTTGTTGGTCACTTCATCCATGTTGATCTACTTGATCCACTATCCGAAATTTCTCCTGCATGCTCCAGTCTACACAATCTTGCCGGAAATTTCTCACTCCCTGCATCGACTTTTTTCGCCTGTTTGCCCGATTTCGCGAAATGTTTTGGTAGAACAACAGCCGAATACTCGCACCACGATAAAAACCGGCTATAATCGGCGTTTTCAGACATTCTCCTGACTTGGCGGAGACTGAAACCGAACCGTCGGCTGCCTCGTAACGCACCCCGTGTTACACATTCCTCATTTGATGCGTTTCAACGCACTTCGAATGATCCAACAGCCTGCCACGGTGAAGCCGTTTTCATCCCTCAGACTGAAAAATATCAACCCAAAATTGAACAATTAAGAAAGTCCCCCCATGAGTTCGCTGCAAGACGTAGATCCTGAAATTTTCCAATCCGTGCAGGACGAAATGCGTCGTCAAAAGGAAGGGCTGGAGTTGATCGCTTCGGAAAACTACACTTCCGCTGCGATTCAGGAAGCCGTCGGAACGGTACTCACCAACAAATATGCGGAAGGTTATCCCGGCCGCCGCTACTACGGCGGTTGTGAGTATGTCGACGTAACCGAAAATTTGGCGAGAGACCGCGCCAAAGAACTGTTCGGTGCCGAGCATGTCAATGTCCAACCCCATGCCGGTTCGCAGGCGAATATGGCTGTCTATATGACATTACTCAAACCGGGCGACATCTTTTTGGCGATGGATCTGGCGCACGGCGGACACCTCACACATGGCATGCACCTGAACTTTTCAGGACAACTTTTCCATCCCGTCCATTACGGTGTGACGGAAACAGATCACCGCATCGATTTCGATCAGGTCGCCCGTCTCGCCAAAGAACATAAACCGAAAATGATCCTCGCCGGCGCCAGCGCCTATCCGCGGGAAATTGATCATGCGAAGTTCGCAGAAATCGCTCACGATTGCGGTGCGAAACTGATGGTCGATATGGCTCACTATTCCGGATTGGTCGCTGCCGGAATCCATAACAGCCCGGTTCCGGTTGCCGATTTCGTTACCTCGACTTCACACAAAACGCTTCGCGGCCCACGTTCCGGTTTTGTGCTCTGCAAACAGGAGTACGCCAAAGATCTCGATCGTGTTGTCTTTCCCGGTTTGCAAGGCGGCCCGTTGATGCACGTTGTCGCCGCCAAAGCAGTCTGTTTCAAGGAAGCATTGCAGCCCGGCTACAAACAGTACGCTCAACAAGTGGTGAAAAACGCCCAGGTATTGGCCGAAGTATTGATGGCCGGCGGCTTGAAGCTCGCATCAGGCGGGACAGATAATCATTTAATGTTGTGCGATGTCACCACGATTGGCACAACCGGAAAGATTGCGGAGAAATCACTGGATCGAGCCGGGATAACCGTCAACAAAAATATGATCCCGTACGATACCCGCAAACCGCTCGATCCAAGCGGCATCCGCATCGGCACCGCAGCACTGACGACCCGTAACATGAAAGAGGACGACATGCGAAAAATCGGCGGCTGGATTCTCGAAGTCCTCAACAACGTCGAAGACGATGCCGTAATTGAAACCGTCGGAAAACAGATCCGCGAATTCGCCACTCAATTCCCTGTCCCCGGAATCGACTGAAAGGTGGTCGATTGAACCGGGCGGTTTTGGATAAAACGGATCGAATCTCGCCAAAGTGCCGAATGAGCGAATCACCATTGAATGTGCGAATCATATTTGGCCCATAAATATATGTGACCTGCGAACTCTCCTGGATTCAATCGGACGGGCGAGGTTGTCGTAGTTCCAACTGTGAATCGCAATCTCCCCCGCCTGCCCTGCGACTGAACGCTGGTTGCCATTATTGCCGTACGTGCTATCCGACGATGTCGCTGGAATCTTCTGCGTTGAGCAGTTCATTGGCGAGACCGCGAATCGATGTCCTGATTTCTGTACCTGTTTCTTTCAGCAAGCGGTTACTGATCGATGCGCGACGGTTTGCAGAGCAAGCGGCACAGAAGCACCAACCGGGGCACCCGACAACTGGCAACTACCAAGTTCATATTTATGAGCCAATGACTTTTCTGATTCGATGACACTCCTGTTTTGACATGAAATAAATCATAACGTTTCGTTTTTACTGTTGCCTCAAGGCATGCCTCCAAGTGTTTGATGATGTCGTTGCGCAATTCTGCACTGAGCTCATCCTGTTCAAGTTTCTTAAGTAAATATTGGCGACCGGAAGGCTGAAGCGTGAGTGTCGACCGATTCATGAAACGGTTGCATTGTAATTAGAATTATTCTACGAGTACTGGAGAGGTAAATAATCCTTCAATCACGCCGGCGTAACCGTTCACACCCTGGGGAGGAGTGAGGGGGGTGGTTGATTGGCGAAGGTTTTGGTCAGGGAATCGCTCAGATACTCGAAGACATGGCGATTTTGCTGCCGGCAGGTTTCGATCACCGTCAACATC
>JALWSL010000479.1 GCA_027080405.1 Planctomycetaceae bacterium | reverse complement strand
GGGAGCTTTTAGGTATCGTGGCGTGTAGATTCCCAGTTTGGCGGTCCAATAGTTGCAAACCGCCAGGAGCGTTTGCAGGCCATATTTGATGCTTCTGGACAAATTGATACTGGAGGCCTCATCAAAATAACGGACAGGCACCGGGATGTCGCCTAGTCTGAAGCCGAAATGAACCACCTGGACGAGAAATTGGGAATCGAAAACGAAATCTTCGGAGTTTCGTTCGTAGGGGATCGTTTCCAGTACCTTGCGACTGTAGGCTCTGAATCCGCTATGAAAATCACCCAGGTTTTGCCCCATGCCGATGTTTTCGAAGGTTGTCAGGATCCGATTGGCGATGTATTTGTATCGGGGCATCCCGCCGGCCAGTGCTTCGGCCCGACTGCGGATACGGGAACCGAGTACGCAATCGCAAATACCGAGATGGATAATCTGGGCTGCCAACGGGATAACGCGGGAATCGTATTGGTAATCGGGGTGAATCATCACCACCACATCGACCTCTCGCGACATCGCCTCTGCATAGCAGGTTTTCTGGTTGCCGCCGTATCCGCGATTCTGTTTGTGCTCGATAACGGTCAAGCCGAGTGAACGGGCCAGTTCCACCGTGTTATCGGTACTGCAGTCATCAACAAGAATCACTTCCTGAACCGTTCCTTCCGGGATATCAGCAAGCGTTCTTTCGAGTGTCGCGGCTGCATTGTAAGCAGGCATTACCGCAATAATGCGTGGTGATGTCGATGAATCCTGTTGCAGTGAGGCCTGTTCATCCATAATATGCGAGTGCCTGTTGAGGGAAAAGGAACCGAACCAGGCATCGATTGTTAAATACAGGCGGGAATCTGTCAATTGAACGTCCTTGGGTGTAAAAAATCGCATGCGATGTTCGCTGCGGAGTGAATCACCGATTCCGTTGCCGATTCTTTTTCCGGTTGATACGTGAGCTGAAACCCGAAAGCTGTCCCCTGATATCTGTCGCACAGGATAAACAATGCAAATATGGGTTGATGCCGATGCCTGTCCCGGTGAAATCAGGGAGTTGCTGTTTCGGGCGGCCAGGCGGACGAAAACGAAGGTGACATTCGTCGCCAACCAGCCGGTACGTGTTCCCGTCAGCGATTATATCGGGAGCGTGCTTGTTGGTGCCGGAGCAAATGTGGCTGATCAGAAAATTGTCGAACTGCTTGAACCGGGCGATCTTGTCATCACGGCGGATATTCCTTTGGCCGCCGATGTCGTCGCGAACGGTGGTGAAGGTCTCAGCCCAAGAGGCGAACGGTTTACTGAATCGAACATTGGTGAACGACTGGCGATGCGGAATCTGCTGGATGAACTGCGGGGGAGCGGCGATATGGCAGGTGGCCCCTCCAGCTTCGATGATAAAGACCGCCAAAAATTCGCCAACCAGCTCGACCGCTGGCTTACCATGACAAAAAAGCAATAAAATTCCTGTGTCAAATGCAGCGAAATTCGCGTGAACCGATCACGTCGTCACTGTGTCTTTTCGTTATATCGCTTGAAGGGCAAAAGCAGGGCTGCCATCTTTTTCTACCCTCTTTTATTGAGGCCGGCTATTTTATCGGTGTCGTCTATTGTGTATCATGTTCTCATGTAGAGAAAAGTTTCCTCTGGGGTCAGGAAACATATTGAGCAAAGGGAAGGTCAAGCCAATCGGCGATGGCACCCCGTTCGAACCGGGACGAGCTTAACAGCCTTGAGGGTTCGACTCCCTCACCTTCCGCTTGCAGGGGCGGTATTGGTTGAGGCGGTACCGCTTGTGGAATCGATTCGCATGTGGCACGCTTAGCTGAGCCGGCGAGGAGACGCTGAGCTACTGACTTTCTTGCACCGTGCGGCTGTCTGTTGGTGCCTGTTTCTGTTGGAGCAGATAGCGGTATGCGAAAAATGCAGTTGTGGAGGCGAGAAGCAATTCGGCGGCGAACATAACAAACAGAACCCAAGTGCCGTGGTCCTGTTCCCTGTGGCCCAAAATCGCGGAGTATCGAAACGCCAGGAAATCGGGAAAGCCCTGTTTGACGCGTTCGCTCAAATCCGTTGCCAGTGCGGGAAGCATACCGGGCAGTTTTTCAATCTGCCTGGCGAGTTGGCGTTTCTGTTCCTCCAAATGGAGGCGGTAAGACTCACCGGTACGCAGCGCCTCCGCCGATCCTGCCAAAAGAGCGACGAACCATCTTTCACCGACCTGGTTTGCGACATCGAATACTGCTTTCAATTTCCAAAGCGCAATCGCAACCATTGCCCCCAACAGGCAGGAAAACAGCCCCAGTTTCTTCAAAGCAGCAGGCAGCCAGACCGCAACAATGGCAATCACGGCGGCTGTCATCATCCCTGTAAAAAACCAGGCCCCTTTATTTTTCATCGTTTATTGTCCATCTCCTGCCATTGACGATTCGTGAGACGACTGGGATAATCTTTGCCTTCCATCGCTGCCACTCCTTCTTCCTTGCCAGAAAACCAATCGAAAAGGGAGTCGTAGCAAATTTTCATAATTCAGGCAATTTCAAAACACCTTCTGAGTAATACAGAGGAAGTTTTCACGCCAGGACGCAAAGACGCCGAGAGTTTTTCGCACCGGTTTCCCATATCAGCGAGAACGAATAGAACCGCTTTGGAATATTCCCCTTACCTCTCTCTTTCCCTTTTTCTTTCCTTTGCGTCTTTGTGTCTTTGCGAGAGACTATTTTCTCGCAACGGCCAGGCATTGCAAGCGGAACGGCGCCAGCCGTCCGGTAGTGGTCACCCCGCTACAATAGCAATGATAAACAAGCAATGATAAACACGACTCGCAGAGCAAAATACCAACAAGGATACCCAGCGAGAGATTATTTTCTCGCAATGGTCAACCGGCCCTGCAGGAACTACCTCGCTGTTCAGGAAATGCGTGCATTGAGGAAGAATGAGCCGCCTCTTGAATGAGTGGATTGTAGCGGGTAGAATGAAACGCGACGAATGCAACCGGGTAACATCAGACAGGGAAACAAGTTCCGACATTTACAGATGTCTGTTTGCTGGCGGATTGCTGAGAGGGGAAAAGCCGATGGTGACTGCGGAGCCAATAGCTGATTGGAATGGATGATGAGGAAGATGGGCCAAACCGGGCGGGACGGATGCGGCGAACCGGCGAGCGGCTTTACGCTGGTTGAGTTGTTGACTGTCATTGGCATCATCGGACTGCTTGTTGCACTTCTTCTTCCGAGTGTCCAAATGGCTCGTGAGGCTGCCCGGCGGATGCAGTGTCAGAATAACCTGAAACAGATCGGATTGGCCATTCATAACTACCACGATGCCTATTCCCATTTTCCGTCCGGCTATATGTCCCGTTTCGATAGTAGCGGTAATGATCTCGGCCCCGGTTGGGGCTGGGCGGCAGCGATTCTTCCGGAACTGGAGCAGTCCGCGCTGTATGATCAGATCCGATACGACAGGAACATCGAGGATGCAGCAAATGTGGCCGCACGCACGGTTGTGTTGGCGGCCTATCTTTGTCCGAGCGACGGCGCACAACGCTCCTGGATTGTCAAACGGTATGATACAAACGGGAATGTGCTTCAAACGATTTGCGATCTTGCGTCTTCGAATTACATTGGTGTTTACGGGACGACGGAACCGGGCGTTGACGGCAATGGCTGTTTTTCCCGTGATGTCAACTTGCGGTTTGCTGATATCGTTGATGGTTCATCGCAGACGTTTCTGGTTGGTGAGCGATCATCGAATCTCGGCCCCGCGACATGGGCGGGTGTTGTCACTTCGGCCAATCTGTTTCCTCCTGCCGGTTCTCCTTCGCCCCCGATTCTGAATAATGCCTCGGGGATGACGCTCGGTCATACCGGTGATGGCAACGGGCCGAACGCGCCCTACAGTTATGTGAATCAGTTCTGGAGTCGGCATCCCGGCGGTTGCCATTTCCTGATGGCTGATGGGCATGTCTCGTTTATCTCGTCGTCAGTCGATTACTCCCTTTACCTTGCATTAACGACTCGTGCCGGTCATGAAGTCGTTTCCGGAGGATACTAATGCGATTCGTTTTGGTTTTGCTTTTTTCCCTGCTATTGGTCGGCTGCGAACATGAAGAGCCGAGTGGTCAGAACGTCCCGTTGGACAAGGTTCCTCAAAAAGTGATGGACGTGGCCAAAAAGGAACTCCCCGGCATTACCTTTGAGCAGGCCTGGACAACACCGAAAGGAAACTACGAAGTGCGTGGACGTGACAAGAACGGCAAGGTTCGCGATATTCAGGTGAAGCCGACGGGTGAAATTGTCGAAGTTGATTGATTCTGCTTTTTTCGCCTTTCTCACTGGATTTGACAGGCGATTTTTCCACTCCACCCGGCGGAAGTTTTGAGTTTTGCCCGCTGAACTCGGGTTCTTCTTGTACTGACGGGATGAATACGGGTATGGTGTAAAGGGAGTGAGCGGTTTGGCAGAGGGGTATCCCGGAAGGGAATCTCCCGGGAACTCGATGACCGGTTTCCCTTTCGTTCTCGGCAATAACTGCAATGGACGGATTACGATGAAAAGAACAGTCGCATCTATTCTGCTTCTGGCTGCAACGG
>JALWSL010000478.1 GCA_027080405.1 Planctomycetaceae bacterium | reverse complement strand
GGAGTCAACGTCTCCTAATTTATCATCAGCTTCGAGGAAGAGTCGGGACGGGGACGCGAAGAAGTTCTCGACGAAATTCGTGAAGCGATGGCTGAGATTCCGGGCATCGTCACCACGGTGGAGCAACCGTTGGCTCATCTGATTTCGCACATGATTTCCGGGGTCAAGGCGCAGGTCGGAATCAAAATCTACGGAGAAGATTTGACCATTCTGCGAAACAAGGCCAAAGAGATGGCTGCGAAAATGGGCAGCGTCAAGGGAGTCACCGACTTGATGGTGGAACCGCAAGTTGAAATCCCGCAATTGCAGATTCGCCTGAACCGGGACAAACTGGAGCAGTACGGGATCACTCCCGTGTATGTCAACGATTACATCGAAACAGCGATGAACGGGCAGGTTGTTTCACAGATTCTCATCGGACAACGCACGTTCGATCTGTTAATTCGCATGGATGAAGATTACCGGGAAAATCTGGAGGCGTTGAGACGACTTTCCATCGATCTGCCCACCGGCGGGAGAACTCCACTGGCTTCCGTGGCTGAAATCAGAAAATCGAGTGGGCCGAATACTATCAACAGGGAAAAAGTGCAAAAACGGATCGTCGTCCAGTGCAATGTCTCCGGGCGCGGACTGGTCGACGTCGTTAAGGAAATCCAGGAAAAACAGGCACCTGTCAGGGCCTCACTCCCTCCCGGTTACTTTGTGGAGTACAGCGGCCAGTTTGAAAGCCAGCAGAAAGCTTCCAGAGTGATCGCGATTCTGTTTGCGATTTCCATGTTGGGTGTTTTCATGGTGCTCTACACGATGTTCCGCTCGGTCAATTTCTCTTTGCAGGTGATGGCCGCGCTGCCGATGGCGTTCATCGGTTCCGTTGCCGCATTATTCATCACCGGTCAAACCCTGACCATCGCGGCGATGGTCGGTTTCATATCTCTGGGCGGGATCGCCTCGCGAAACGGCATCCTGCTGCTCAACCACTACCTGCATCTGGTCAAGTATGAGGGAGAAACATGGTCGAAAGAAATGATTGTGCGGGCAGGACAGGAACGACTGGCCCCGGTCTTGATGACCGCGCTGACATCGGGCATCGGTCTGGTGCCGCTGGCGATGTCGGCCGGAGAACCGGGTAAGGAAATTCTGTATCCGGTGGCGACGGTCATCATCGGCGGCCTGTTGACCAGCACCATCCTTGAATTCTTTATCCGCCCCGCCCTGTTCTGGACAATCGGACTTCCCGCCGGAAAACGGATTGTCCAACTCTCCTCCAGCGAGGTCGACCTGGTAGAAGAACACGAAGAAGGGAACCCCGCCTCATGAAACGAAAATCAATAATGCGAAAAGCGTGATACGAAACGGAAACCGGCACGCGATTCAACATTTGGATACGATTCACTTTTTGAAATCGCGTGCTGTGTTCCAGCACTATGAAAACTTTGACTTTTAACTGACGTGAAACTTTACAACAGGAGTACGAAGATGATGAACAGAAATCAAATGGCATTTTGGCTTTGCAGCTTGAGCCTGGCTCTCTTTTTGGGATGCGACAATTCCGGGGAAGGCGATGCCGGCTCTGCCAAAGAGAACGCAGCCGCTTCCGCAGAGCACCACGAAGGAGACGGACACGACCACGGTCACGGTGGACACGAACACCCTTCACACGGCCCTCACGATGGGGATCTGGTCGAACTGGGGAAAGAGGAATATCACGCGGAAGTCGTTCACGATCACGATGCAGGCAGCGTCACCATCTACATTCTCGATTCTGCAGCCAGCAAAACCGTCGCCATCGAGGCCAAAGAGATCGTTGTTAATCTCAAACACGATGGAAAAGGAGAACAGTTCAAGTTGAGCGCGTCACCCGATGCGGCCGATGCGGGAGGTTCATCAAAATTCGTTTCTACCGATAAGGAATTTGCGGAAGAACTGGATCACAACCACGGCGATGCGACTTTGGTCGTGACAATCAAAGGGAAACAATATCGCGGGAAAATCAGTCATGACCACGATCATGAAGGTCACGACCATGACCACGACGGTCACGACCACAAACACTGATCCGAGCGAAATCATCTCGTCTGAGATCATCTGCCCGAGATTACAAACAGATCCGTCATTTTTCTGTCGGATCTGTTTTTTATTTGAGGGACGCATTGCGCGACGCCAGAGATTGCAGCGGGAATCATGTCATAGGGATGAAGCGGGAAAGGATTTGCCCCGGAATCATCATCACGGCAGCCGCGATAGCCCAGGGAATCGCGTCGGATCCGCCGAAGCACAAAATGACAACTGCTTCCAACATCGCGATGCTGAGGAGCATGATACGTATCGTTTGTTGAACAGGTCGGGGTTCTCCCGTGCGAATGGCCGGGATGGCTTTGCGGGAAATTTGAAACGCAATCAGAAGCAACATCACAAACGCGATTCGCGCAACAGAGACCGTCGCCCAATAGGCTGCAGCCGCTCCCCAACCAACAATCGCCAACAAACAGAGTCCAAACCCTGCAATCAATCTCGAACGGCCCGATTGAACCGCTTCGCTGCGGGCGAACAGTGTGATTCCCGTCACATAAACCCCCATGACTGCCGCCACAACCAACTCAGGATGAGAGATCCAATCGGCGAACTCCACCACCGCACTGGCTCCAAGCAGAAGATTCAACGCTCGACACATCCCCATAAAAAACGGCCCGAAAACCGTTCGCTTGGCCCGGTAGTCATACACAAAAATCGAAGCGGCAAGCAGAATGGCGATCAACATCCCGGGCAGAGAAACAATTGAGGCAAACGCGACACCGGAAAGCATCAACAGTTTGCCGATAATCCTGGCATGTTCATAAGGAATCTCCCCGGCTGGCAATGGACGGTGCGGCCGCTCCCGGCGATCCTGTTCCAGATCGAACAGATCGTTGAAGACCATCCCGGAAAGATACAGACAGGCCGACGCCGCCAACAGGCAGGCAAGCTCCACCGGCTCCACTTCCCCGTGCCCGATAATGACGTATCCGGCCAGAACATCGGGAAACGTCGTAAACAGGGCGGGTAGCCGCAGTAACCGCAACAGGGGCATCATTTTCATTTGACGAGCCTTTTGTTCTACCGGGCATCTCCTGCAAGGCGACACGCTCCGCCAAACCGCGATCTTTCCCGTGTCCGTACAGAAATGCTCGGAAAAACAGACGCATCCATGCGTACCATCGACGGAACCGGCCCGGATGTTGCCAGGCGAAAGCCCTTTCACGCCGCAACAGCCGTCAGATTCGGCTACATCTTTTTGCAGATCGCTTCTGCCATTTCCTTCGTGCCGACGGCTGTAGGATCGTTGCGATCTTTTTTCAGATCGTAAGTAACATCTTTCCCCTCAGCGATCACATCGGCAACAGCCTGATCCAGTTTCTGGGCGGCTTCAAACTCGCCGAGATGTTCGAGCATCATCTTTCCCGAAAGAATCAGGGCGGTCGGATTCACTTTGTTCTGCCCTTTATACTTGGGGGCGGAACCGTGAGTCGCTTCGAATATCGCAACATCCGGGCCAATGTTTGCACCGGGAGCCACACCTAAACCACCAATCAGACCGGCACAAAGGTCGCTGAGAATATCGCCATAAAGATTTTCCGTCAGGATCACATCGTAAAGATCCGGCTTGATGACCAACTGCATGCACATGTTGTCGATCAGGCGTTCCATGTAGCTGACACCACTTCCGTCAGCCACATTGCCCACCAGTTCAGCCGAGGGATTGACCCCTTTCGCCAAATCTTCCCACTCGAAGTTCGCACCGTAAGCCAGCGCAACAGCTCGCGTTTCATCGTACCAGAGTCCATCGGTATACTTCATGATGTTTGCCTTGCAAACCGAAGTGACGGACTTGCGTTTGGTGCGCACCGCATAATCGAACGCGTAGTTGGCAATTCTGCGCGTCCCTTCCCTACTGATCGGCTTGATACTCACCCCGGTTGTCCGGTCGGACGTCTGAATCCCCTTGCCATCTGACAGTTCGTTGATCGTATTGATCAACTGGGCAGTCTTTTCCGAACCGGCTTCAAATTCAACCCCTGCATACAAATCTTCCGTATTCTCCCGAACGAGAACCAGATCGACATTCGCATCGGCATACCGCGTATCCATGCCCGGAAACGATTTGCACGGACGCACACAGGCATACAGCCCCAACTCCTGCCGAAGAAAAACATTGATACTGCGGAACCCCTTGCCAATCGGCGTGGTGATCGGAGCCTTCAACGCAACCTGATTGGCACGAATCGATTCCATCACCCGATCAGGTACACCACCTTCCGCCTCGATCACTTCGATCCCGCATTCCTGATAGTCCCAATCAATTTTCACTCCGGTCGCATCGATGCACATACGGGTTGCTTCTGCGATTTCAGGACCGACACCATCTCCCGGGATCAGCGTTACTTTGTACATGTTTTCCTCTGATTTTCATTCAAATTTTGTTCAAGCCGCAGCAGGGCTCGATGTGGAGGGCTTTCCGGGGCCGGTACTCTCTTTTTTCGTGCTGTTTGCAAACAGACCCCAAAACGTTGCACACAACTTATCGAATCAATCAGAACAGTTCAAGC
>JALWSL010000477.1 GCA_027080405.1 Planctomycetaceae bacterium | reverse complement strand
ACTTCTTCCAGATATTTCTGATGTGGAAGTAGCGATGATAACCGCCGAACAGTTCGTCACCCCCGTCACCAGACAGACAGACCGTTACCTCCCGTCGAGCCAGTCGACTCACCAGGTAGGTCGGAATTTGTGACATATCAGCAAAAGGTTCGTCATAAAGTTCCGGTAGCTGGGGAATGACTCCCTGCGTTTCGCCTGGCATGACGCACAATTCGGTATGATCAGTGCCGATGTATTCGGAAATCTTGCGGGCATAGGGAGATTCATCGTAATCGTATTCGGAAAAGCCGATGGTAAATGTCTTCATCGGTAGTGACGATTGCTTCTGCATGATCGCAACAATGAGTGACGAATCGATCCCACCGGAAAGAAACGCCCCTAATGGGACATCACCGAGCATTCTCGCTTTGACAGCATCGCTGAGCAATCGATCCATTTCGTCAACAGCCTCATCGAACGATCCGGCAAATTGGCGGGATTGCCCCTGACGAATGATTTCGTCCAACTGCCAGTAAGGTGTTGGAACGATTGATCCGATCCCCCTGAAATCCCCGCCGAACAGTTGGTCGCTTGAAATTTCCAATATCGCGCCGGGCGGAAGTTTGCGGATATTTCGATAGATGGAATACGGGGCGGGAATGTAGCAGTGACGCATCAATAACGCCACAGAGGAAGGTTCGATTTCGCCACGAAATTCGGGATGAGTTTTCATTCCCTTCAATTCGGACGCGAAAGCGAATTGCTTCCCCAACATGCCATAATAGAGCGGTTTGATGCCCACTCGATCACGAACCAGTGTGAGGGTTCTTTCGAGTCGGTTCCAAACGGCGAACGCGAACATCCCCTGCAACCTGGGTAATGTCTTCCACAGCCCCCAACAGGAAATCGCTTCAATCAGCACCTCGGTATCGGAATGCCCCCGAAACCTGCGTCCCTCTTTTTTCAGTTCTTCTCTCAGATCGTTGCAGTTGTATATCTCACCGTTATAAACAAGAACAAACCGCCCGCAGGATGAAAGCATCGGTTGATGCCCCTGCTCGGAAAGATCAATAATCGACAGTCGGCGGTGCCCCAGCGCCACGCCGGCCTTGACATCGCACCATGTTCCCTGATCGTCCGGCCCACGATGAGCCTGTACCTGCGCCATCTCGCCCACTGTATGCGTGAGATACTCCGCCGTCTCGGATTCCGCAGTGGTAATAAAACCGGCAATGCCACACACAGGCTTAATTCCTTTCCAGACGGACAATGTCAGACGAACAGGTCAACGGATTACCAAAATTCATGGATTGCATCCATCAGGAAATCTTCAATGATTCGCAGGCCCGGCTTTCTCCTGACGGCTCATTCCTGTTTTATTTCCGGTGGCTCCAGGTGAGGGTACGCTGCACCTATGAACGAGTCACTTTGTCCAAATAGGCTTGCAACGCTTCATCAATACTTCGGATAATCTTCCCGGTTTGTTGACGATATTTTGCACAATCGAGCACGCTGTATTCCGGTCGCTTCGCCACTGCTCCGAAATCCTCACTGCTGATCGGCGATAGATCAGCCTCGAGTTTTGCGAATTCAAAAATACGCCGGGAAAACTCGTACCAACTCACTTCTCCCTCATTGACAAAATGATACAAACCTTTTGCACCAGCGTCGATCAGCGCAACCACTGCTGTGGCCAGATCTTCAACTGATGTTGGTGAGCAGATTTGATCATCCACCACACGCAGAGATTTTCCCTGCGAGGCAAGTTTCAGCATCGTTTTTACAAAATTTGTTTTCCCCCCTGTGCCATACAGCCCACAGGTCCGAATGATCAGATGCTCCGGGGCTGTCTTCATCACAGCCTTCTCCCCCGCCAATTTGCTGGCGGCGTAAACGCAACCGGGCTCGGGATGATCGTGCTCTGACCAGGCCAAATGTTTCTCGGGAGTCTGGCCAAAAACAAAGTCCGTGCTGAAATGAACCAGTTGGCAACTGTTATCTTGTGCAAACCTGGCCAGGTTCTCGGGGCCAATCACATTTCCCGCCCAGGCTGCCTCCTTCTCCTTTTCAGCCAAATCAACCTGATTATACGCTGCGCAGTTGATGATTATTTTGGGTTGGAGAGGCTTCAGAATCTGCAAGACGGCTTTCACGTCGGTGATATCCAATTGCTGACGCGAAAGACCAACGGCATCGGGAAGCAGGCGCAACAGGGCGCACCCGAGTTGCCCCTGAGAGCCGGTGATGATTACAGACATGATTCACTTTACTCGATTAAATTGGGAACAGGAAAAACGGACAATGCGATCATACTCAAACAGGCAAACCGTTCCGCCTCCTGAAACAGAGTTGCTCCAAAAACGTGAAGTATTTCCCTGATCATCCTTTGATTGATTGAGGTAACGTAATGTCCCAACACGGTCGCATTGAACGCAGCATCTCATCGAACGCGGCAAGTGTACCAAATAAAACGGGGCATGATGAGGGAGACAGTGTTAAATGAGCCATGTTAAATGAGGTTTAATGAGCCATCTGAGCCATCTCCGTTTTCTGCCTTCTCACGTACGTGATCCGGTGTATCAGGTCTTTGGGATATCAAGTGATCAACGCCCCGTAGCTGACCAAACCGTAGCCAATCAAACCGGGACAGGAGCAAATGGAAACGCCGACAGAACCGGGAACACCCATTGACTATCGGTTTTACCATTATCAACGTGGCGATTGGGTTATCCGCCACAATTGCTTCAACCAGTCATTTTCCTGTCTCTCCAGGAAATTTACCCGGAAAGAACATCAGGGCGAACGATTTTCCCAAGCTATTGTTCAACCAGTAAAGGCTGGAATCAGCTATCGAAAACGGATGTCATCAGAAAACTCATTTTCGCTCGTATGGCAGCCTGTCCATATGGAGGTTTTTATGAATCAAATTGAATTGGAAGTTGTCCGTGCTGAAGAACAAAGTACGATAAATACAGCCAATGAACCTGTTTATTCATCCTTTTCGGATGATCCGGACTTTGCGGAACTGGTCGAATTTTTCGTCGATGCAATTCCCGAGCGAATCGAACTGCTTCGCGAATCGTATCAGAAACAGGATATCGAACAGCTGCGAACGACCGCACACCAACTCAAGGGAGCGGGGGGCGGATACGGCTTTGAGGAGCTTTCCACCCATGCGGCTCGGCTGGAGCAGGCCTGTAAACAGAACGACAGCGACGCGATCGCAGATTCCCTGGAGATTCTTATCGGTTATATGGGCCGGATCACTGCTTGAGCAGGATTTTCTGTTCTTCATTGTTCCTGGTCAGGTTCAACTTGCATCCGATCGGCTCTCGTGTCACGATACTGGCGTTGTGTGCGTGATTTTCCGCGCCGATTCCACTTTCCCGGTTGTATCAGTTGAGGTCTCTCCAATATGAATAACAGTCACCTGAAAACGTCCATCAAACGGATTGGGTATGCTTTGTCCCTTTTGTCAATCGGGTACCTGCTCGGTATTTCCGGAAGCCTGCTTCCACAGACATCGCATGCACAACCTGCGGATACTGTCGATGACAAGGACGAAGTCAAAGTAGAGCTCAAACTTTCCAACGAAGCGATCAAGGGAATACAGTCTGCTCACGAATCATTGACCCAGGCCATGGAAACATTGAAGCTGGAGGGACTGTACACGCCAGCGACCGAGGGAGTGAACTCTTACCTGGTATTAACCGGTGGCGGAAACGCAATTGAAGATCTCAAACAGGGAACCGGTGTCGATCCCGTTACCTTCGCCGCCCTTTATGCAGGAATGGCTACCGAAGAAATCAGCGATGATCTCAGCAAAGACGAATCGGGTCGTTTGTTGTACAAGAACAAACTCGTCCGCATCTATTCTGTTGAGGAACTGAAATCCCGACAGAGGACTCTCGAGAACCTGCTCGCCAGAAAAGTTGGTGAATAGGTGATGTTGTCAGCAGTGTCCGGCCTCGCCACACTATCTTTCTGCCCCGCCGTTGGCGTAGAAAACCTGACCGGTAATGTAGCTTGCATCACGCGAAACAAGATATCGCACCATCCTGGCGATGTCTTGCGGCGTCCCCCAACGCCGTAGGGGAGTCTCCTCAATGACGCGTTGCTGCCATTTGTCCGAAACCGATTCTCCCCAGGATGTGCGAATCCATCCTGGGGCGATGCAGTTGACTCGCACCTCAGGGGCAAGCGAAAGAGCAAGCGAACGGCTGAACCCCATGATCGCATTTTTGGCGACTGCGAACAGTTCTCCACTATCCCCTTCCATCCCCCGTTCCGCCTGATCCCATCCCATGTTGATGATGACACCCTGCCTGTTGCTGGCAAACCTCTCCCCTACCAATCTGGAAATCAGCACCGTGCCTCGAACATCGACATCGAGAAGCAACTGCAGTTTTTCGGCGTAACAGCAGTCCTTGTTCTCTCCGGTCAACAGATCGACTCCTGCATTATTGACCCAAATGGTCGGAACAGCTTCACCTTCAAACAGAGAATCGACAAGCGGTTTCATCATGGCAGTGCAGGCAAGATCAAGTTGCCTGATGGAAGCCTTTCGCCCGTATTGCCGAACCCGCTCGGCTGTCTGTTCAGCAC
>JALWSL010000476.1 GCA_027080405.1 Planctomycetaceae bacterium | reverse complement strand
CCGCCACATCGGCCAGTCAGCCGCGTCAGTGGTACTGACATGGGCGACGGAAAAGGCGACGGCAATAAGGATGACGGCGAAAAGAATGAGACCCGATACGGTGTTTTTGATAAAGGTGTGGAGCATCTTCAGACCATCGACAATCTATATGTTGACTACAAACTGGTGACACATGTTGGTAATAATGCTGGCGACATGTTGGTAAAATCCGATCGTGACCCCGGAAACGATCATGACCTTGAAAAACGGAAAGCCGCAGGCGTTACTACCGGGATCTTCACATCAGCCGTGATTTACAAAAATGTGTTGCACAAACCGGCCTCTTTTTCCATGTTACCGGTTGCATGTTACCGGCTTTTCAGACGAACTTGCAAACAAATCTGTCGCGTTCAAGCCGGTATCGATTGTTTCCGCCCAGAAGGTGTTACGCGTTTTTTGCAGCCGCCTCGACAGCCAATTCGTCGCAGCGTTCATTTTCCGGGTGCCCCTCATGTCCACGAACCCAGGTGAACTTCACTTGATGTCTGGAAAGCAACTCGTCCAGAGTCCGCCAGTATTCTTCGTTTTTCACCGGTTTGAGCTGCCCCTTCACTTTGCGTTTCCAGCCGTTTCGCTTCCAGCCGGGGAGCCATTCGGTAGAACCTTTGGAAACGTATTGGCTGTCCGTGATGATTTCCACACGAACCGGACGAGTCAACGCGCGCAACCCCTCGATGACAGCCTGCAACTCCATCTGGTTATTGGTCGTGCTCTTCTCTCCTCCCGATGCTTCGCGCTCTTTCCCCGATTCGACATGACGGAGGATATACGCCCAACCACCCGGCCCGGGGTTTCCCTTGCAGGCCCCATCGGTGAATAATTGAACTTCGAACTGATCAGTGGCTGGAGATTTTTTCGGCATGAGGGAACAGAGCAGGAGGGGCACGACGGAGAACAGCAACCTGAAGATCAAACTGCAACCTGATAAGTGTTACCGTTCTCGAAAGACGATTCGCCCGCGATTCAGGTCGTAAGGAGAGACTTCTACAACCACCTTGTCGCCGGGAACAATACGGATGAAATGCTTGCGCATTTTCCCCGCAACATGGGCCAGCACAAGATGCCCATTTTCCAACTCGACCCGAAATTGGGTATTTGCCAATGCTTCAACAACAGTACCTTCGACCTCGATGGCCTCTTCTTTGGCCATAACAACAGCGCTCCCATGGGGTTATTGATGCGACTTCAATTCAGCGTCGATGGAGGAACCGCACCACTTCCCCCAACAGAACAATACATAGCCTGGTTCGATTGTATCGAGTTCCCATAAAATGATCCAATCGCAAAAGGAAAAACCCTTCCTCTTTTCTCCAAATCGGTCATAATCGTGAAAAATGACCGGAGACGGAAGTTGCCTTCAGTTACAACTGCGTGCTCACAACTGGATGCTTCACTTGCGGCCGGATGCCAGGAATTAAACTGGATGCCAGGAATTAAAACAGAGGTTCCGATGACAAACTCAGTGCTCAGTCCAGATCAGTTGGAAACTCTCCGACTGCAATTCGAGAAAGATGGCTATCTCATCCTGCGTCAATTTGCACCGATGTCTCTTGTCGAAGGGATGAAACAGGCGGCTTTCGACGATCTCAGAAACAGGCGGGAACCCCTGGAATATGAAGCAGATGTCCAATACCCCGGCTCGCCTGAATCACGAAATAGCGAAGGGGGGAAAACGATTCGGCGGCTTCGTCAGGCACTTTCCCGCGATCCGGTCTTCCGTCAGTGGGTTTGCTGGCCTCCGCTGGTCAAGTTATTGCAGACATTATTGGGGACGCCCGTTTTCTGCCCGTTGGCCCATCACAACTGTGTGATGACCAAGAATCCCCGCTTCAGCAGTGATACCGGCTGGCATCGCGATTTGCGATTCTGGCGATTTATCCAACCGGAACTGATCAGCGTTTGGACAGCTCTCGACAGGGAACATCTTCAAAACGGATGTCTGCACGTTCTACCCGGCAGCCATCGCATGCAGTTTACAGAAGACCAACTCGATGAGCGACTGTTTCTTGATCCCGACCTCCCTCAAAATCAGGCACTGCTCAAAACATCTGTCGCCGCAGAACTGCAAGCCGGAGACGTGCTCCTGTTTCACGCTCAAACTTTTCATCAGGCGACACGAAATTACACCGATAAAACAAAGTATTCTCCCGTATTCACCTTCCACGGCCCTCAAAACTCACCCGTTCCCGGTTCACGTTCCGCGGAGTATCCCGAATTGATTCTGCCCGTTCAGGACTGATCGAAGCAAAAAAGAAACCACTTGGTGTGCGACGGCTCCATTCCGTCTTCCCGGAATGTTCAGTATCCAGAGCGAAAAAAAATGGCCATTCTGTCGAAAATGACACAGCAATTTCGTATTCTGTCTGTAATAACCGGCGGTAGAAGGATTGCGAATGGCTCGCGAATTTTTGAAAAATAGCTGTTTGGTTACGGCGGTTAGAACAGACCAGCCGTGCTGGGCGTACCGTGTGCTTCTGTCTGTTGCCGACCAGCTGACGGCCATTTGTCGTTGACTGCCGTCTGTATTTGCCAGGCGTTTTATTGTTTCCACGAAAGCAGGAGTTTTATTGTCATGTCGGAAAATGCTCCCTCTGAAGTCGCCAGTTTTTTATCACAATCTCCCATGAAGGCGTTCATCGGCGGGAAATGGGTGGAAGCCGCTGATGGAGCGAGTTTCACAACATGCGATCCTGGCACGGGCGAACAATTGGCCGAAGTGACCGCGATGTCCGCTCCGGATGTCGAGTTGGCGGTACAAGCAGCCGAGAAAGCATTTCAGACGACCGGATGGGCCGAAATGCCTCCCAACGAACGGGGAGTGTTACTGCACCGACTGGCTGATGCAGTGGAAGCCAATATTGAGACACTTGCCCGAATTGAGGCTCTCGATGCAGGAAAGATTCTGGAGCAGGCTGTTGGTGATATCCAGAATTTTGTCGATACGATGCGGTACTTCATCAACATCTCTCTCCATGTCCAGCATCGTGTTCCGCTTGCAGTCGCCGGACATGAAGCGAGAACCGTCAGGCTGCCGTGGGGGCCGTGCGGTTTCATCTTCCCCTGGAATTTTCCGTTCCTGTTGATCGGCTGGAATATCGCTCCTGCGCTAGCGGCCGGCAATACGGTCGTCATCAAACCGGCTGAGGACACGCCGCTTTCCGCCTTGTATCTGGGGAAACTTGCCCAACAGGTGGGGATACCGGATGGGGTGATCAATGTGGTAACAGGATATGGCGAAACCGCGGGGGCCGCTTTGGCGGCACACCCCAAATTGAAAAGGATGTCCTTCACCGGATCACCCGAAGTGGGGCGAATGGTGGCGGAAGTCTGCGGACGAAATTTGACACCTGTCAAACTTGAACTGGGAGGCAAGGGAGCCGCTGTTCTGTTTGAAGATATCGATGTCGAAGCGACCGCCGAAAGTCTGGCCAACGCCATCACCTTCCATTCGGGACAGGTTTGCTGCGACGCCACACGCTGGTTGGTTCAGCGCCCCATTTATGATCGTTTCGTCGATGCCTGTGTTTCACGCCTGAAACAGGTTCACGTCGGGTATCAAATGGATCAGGGAACCCAGATGGGGCCGGTTGTCAGTGAAAAACAGAGACAACGTATTCTGGGTTATCTGGAAAAGGGACAGGGTGAAGGAGCGGAATTGGTTCTGGAAGGTGGCCCTGTGGAAGTCGAGGGACATGAAGGTTTCTATGTCAAGCCGTCGCTGCTGGCTGGCGGGTTGGATAATATCGCTGCCCGGGAAGAAATTTTTGGCCCTGTTGCGTATCTGACTCCTTTCGATGATGAGCAACAGGCGATCGAAATGGTCAATGCGACTGATTACGGATTGGCGAACAGCGTCTGGTCCGCTGATCTGGATCGGGCGAATCGCGTCGCCGAGCGGATGGTCGCAGGGAACAGCTGGATCAACGCCCACAATGTTTTTGCGGAAGGCGTCCCTTATGCCGGAATCAATAAAAGCGGCATGGGGGGAGGCGTGTTATCCATCGACACCTATCTGGATTACACACGTGGCCTCTCGGTTGTGCGACCACTCTGAAACTGTGAGAACGCCACTCTGAAATTGTGAGAACGCTCTGAAACAGTGCGATCACTCAGGAACCCGGTAAAACTTCGGTCGGATAAAACTTTGGTCACCAGGCGGAATTTCCGTTTGATCGGGCTTCGGCACGATTGAAGTTCATCCCGGAAATTCTACAATCTCCGTATGAACAGGGATGCGGGAGGCACCACAAACGAGGCTTTTGTGGTCAACGAGATTCCCGATCTGGTTCCGCTGGTTGCTCAAAGCCCCGAAATGGGGGAGATTCTTGCTGCGTTAAACCGCGGAGAGAGTGGCACAATCAACGGTGCCTGGGGGTCTGCGCGCGCTCTGGCTGCCGCCTGCTTTGTCGAATCGTGCGAGGGTACGCTGGTTGTTGTTGCCGCCCGATCCAGCGATGTCGAAGAAATCTCTGCCGATTTAACTTCATTCCTCCGGCAGGAACCAGCCCTGTTCCCTGCGATGGAAGGTTCTCCCGAACAGTGGAGCA
>JALWSL010000475.1 GCA_027080405.1 Planctomycetaceae bacterium | reverse complement strand
AATCCGTACGTTCTGTTCGATCGTTTTCGCACGTTGCAATTCAAGGCACAATCAATCGGACGCACGCTGTTTTCGATTGCGGTTCCACAGCACCAGCAGATAACCGACTGGTTAAAAACACTTCCCTTTGTCGATGGCAAACGGATTGCATTTTACGGTATTTCCTATGGTGGGAAATCAGCGATGCGAATTCCGCCGCTGGTTGAAAATTATGCCTTGTCGATCTGCTCTGCCGATTTTGGAGAATGGGTCTGGAAAACCAGCGCAACCGACAATCGTTCTTTGCGATACAGTTACACCAACAAAGGGGAATACGAAATTTTCGAATGGAACCTCGGCAGCACATTCAACTATGCGGAAATGGCTGCCCTGATTTGCCCCCGTCCATTCATGGTGGAGCGTGGCCATTTCGACGGCGTGGAACCGGATGATCGTGTCGCCCAGGAATACGCCAAGGTTCGTTTTTTGTATCAGGCACAATTAAAAATTGGAGATCGAACCGAAATCGAATACACGATCGGCCCGCATGCGATTCACGAAAAAGGAAGTTACGAATTTCTCCACAAACATCTCAATTGGCCCGAACCGAAAAATTGACTTTGCTTGCAAAGTACAGAATGGAAAACAGAAGGCGTATGGAAACCGAGCAGGAATGGTTCGATGTTGTTGATGAACAGGACCGTGTTATCCGAAAAGCACCGCGGGAAGAAGTGCATCAGAAGAAGTTGCTTCATCGGGCGGCACATATCTGGGTATTCAACACCGCGGGTGAACTGTTGATTCATCGTCGTGCCGCAGGGAAAGAGGAGGAACCGCTCAAACTCACTTCCTCGGCGTGTGGCCATCTCAGTGCGGGAGAAAGCTACAGGCAGGCAGCTGAACGAGAGCTTTTTGAAGAACTCGGCTTACAGGCTGAATTAAAGTATTGGCACAAGATACCGGCCGGCCCGGAAATTGGTTATGAGCACACCGCTCTTTTTTCCTGTCTTTGCGATGACACGCCAAATCCCGATGAACGTGAAATAATCTCCTATGAATTTACCAGTCTGAATGAATTGAAAAGACGGATTGAAAGCAATCCCGAAGAATACACGAATCCATTTCGGCTTTTTTTCAGATGGTACCTGCAAACAGTTCCCGAAATTCATGGATGAACGCTATTTAGCAACTTCCGCTTGAGACATGCCTCAAAGCGTAACATATCGATCGCTGCCCGCAGCACTGGATAAGTCTGTCCCCCGTTTGCCAAACGGACAAGTAACTCATTTCAATGAACTCTACCCTGTTTTTCAAGCGATTGCATTGATTGCTTCGATCACTTTTTGCCCCATCTGACTTGTTGAAATGCTTTCACTTCCAGCTGCGATATCTGCGGTACGATGACCGGCATCAAGAACCTGTTCAACTGCCTTCTCAATCAGTTCCGCTTCCTGCGGAAGTTCCAGCGAGTGTTGGAACATCATCGCAGTGGCAAGGATTGTCGCCAGGGGATTGGCAATTCCCTGACCTGCGATGTCGGGAGCAGATCCATGGATCGGCTCGTATAAACCGGGGCCATCTTCTCCCAAAGACGCAGATGGCAGTAACCCAAGAGAACCGGGCAGAACGGATGCCTCATCGGTGAGGATGTCGCCGAACAGGTTACCGGTAACAACGACATCGAAATCCCGCGGACGGGTAATCAGGTGCATCGCCATTGCATCAACCAGTACGACGTCATAGTTCAGATCACTGTATTCCCGGGATACGACATCCTGTGAGACCCGACGCCACAATCGGGAAACTTCCAGAACATTCGCCTTGTCGACAGAAGTCAGCGATTGACTCCGCTGCATGGCCGCCTTGGCCGCCACACGCACAACCCGTTCGATCTCGTTTGTGCGGTAAATCATCTCGTTGAGCGCAACTTCCTGCCCCTGTTCTTCCCGTAATTCAGAATCGCCAAAATAAACACCGCCGGTCAACTCACGTACAAAAAGTATATCGACCCCTTCAATGATATCCCGTTTTAGTGGGGAAGCATCGATGAGTGTGCGGTGCGGTTTGATCGGGCGCAGATTGGCGAACAGTTCCAGTTCCTTGCGAATTTTCAGCAAGCCGACTTCCGGGCGGGTTTTCGCATTGGGGTCATCCCACTTTGGCCCGCCAACCGCTCCCAATAAAATCGCGTCTGCAGTCCGGCATGTTTCAAGCGTCGAATCGGGCAGCGGGTCTCCATATTTGTCGATGGCACACCCCCCGATCTCACCATGTGAGAGACGGAAATCGTGCGAAAATATCCGTCCGATTTCGTTAATCACTTTCTCTGCTTCCGCGACAATTTCCGGCCCAATACCATCACCGGGGAGTAAGACGATGTTAGCTTGCATAACTACTGTTTTTCCCGAAATCTCAACAACTAAAACTGTACATTGGCCCTGCACGATAATGCAACGGGGTAATACCTGTTTGGAAAATTCCAATTCTCCGCACAACAGGCACTGCAAGCATAGCCGTCACATTCGGAACTTCAAGCGTGGAAAGAGTTGGAATCCGGAACTACGGATGAATGAATCCTGAAATACAGGTCGATACATCTTTAGCGGATGGAAAAAAGGACTAATGAAACGCCGTTTTGAAAAATACCGGAAGATATGATTCGATCTTTTTTTCTATCTGTTGGAATGTTTGTCCTGTTTTGCGGGGCCGCTTTTCTGGTGATTGACCGGATTGTGCTTAAAACGGGACAGGAACAGGGGAATCAGGAAATTGCTGCGGTTCAAAGCTATTTCCTGCAGGTAAACGGTGACAACAAACACGAATTGACACCTCCAGATTGGTCCGCCTACGGGTTGATGGCGGTTGGATCGTTGACGATTCTCTATACCGTTAAACCACGCAACAAACAGGGCTGAAAGTCAGTTCCTGATCATGATAGTGATAAAGGCTCTCGGGTTTCCGGGAGCCTTTATTCTTTGTGGAGCTGGTCTCAAAATCATTTTGACTCGAAATCGTTCCGGCTGAGCGTTACACTCCAGTTGCTTCTGCTTACCCGTCAACGAGTTTCGTGAAAGATGGCAAAATGACAGGCGAAGACGACCTATTCACTCCGGAGGGGAATCAATCATCCAGCTTTAACGCCGATGCCGGAGCTCATTCAGCAGGTGGGCGTAAAAGCGGCTGCGGAATGAAGTTTTTTCTCATTCTTTTGGCCGCCGTTGGAGGACTGACAATTCTTTGCTGTTGCGGCATTGGCATCAGCCTGTATTCAATCACCCCGGAACTGGAAGAAAACCCTGCTCTTGTCAAGCAGAACCTGGCGAGGATGCTGGAAATTGATCTGCCAGAAGGCTACGAAGCAAAAAAATCTTTCAGGATGAATCTGTTTTCGCTCATCTCCATGGATGGGGTCTACATCGAAAACCCGGATTCCGGCGTCATTCTGCTGATGGAATTCAGCGGTAGTCTGGCAGAAAATAAAGAACTACAGGATTCATTCAAAAAAGAGTTGGGGGGAAGCGATTCGAGTGAAGAACTGAATATCGAAGAAAAGAAGACCCGGGAAGTAAAGATTGGTGGAAAAGCGGTTCCGTTCGTCTTCATTAAAGGGACAGAAAAGGAGACGAACCGGGCTGTCAGGCAGGTTCAAGCTATTCTTCCCGGGAGAAAAGGCCCCATTCTGTTTGTCATGAATATCGGCGAAGATTCCTGGGATGAAGAACAGGTTTTGAAGATGCTGGAATCCATCAACATTCCGGAAGATTGAATCAACCGGATTGAAGATTGAACATGTCGATGGCCATAGACATGCTCTCCTGCTTCAGTTTTTTTATCGCGTGACATCGGAAACGGTGCATCATAAAACAGAAACATCAACTGCATTTTGCCGTGCTCTATTCCGATTCCGTTTTGGGAATCCGTTTGAAAAGCCGCTCGACAATAATCAAGGCAATAAAAATCAGGACAGCACCCAGGAAAAACGGAGCTCCGGGTAGAGTCATGAATGCTTTTTCCGATGTGAAATAGCTGAACAATCCCGTCGTGAAGATCAGTGGTGCGGCGATATTGGTAAGGCTGACGATTGATGTCAGGGCTCCCTGAATTTTCCCCTGCTCTGATGAACCGACATGATTGGCAACAATACATTGAATGGCGGGGCCGGTCACCCCGCCAAAGGCACCAAAAACGATGATTAACAGCACCATCCAGCCCTCGCTTGCCCATCCATAAGCCAGGAAGGTGATCGTCGAGATCAGCAGGCCCAGTTTGAGTGTTTTGCGTTCTCCCAACGACGCGATGATTGGTTTGATGAGAAAACCCTGGACGATGGCAGCCATCAATCCGACCAGTGCCAGGGTAATACCGTTGTCGAATTCATCCCATCCGTAACGATAATTGGTTGACAGAACCCAGACATTTTCCAGCCCGCGAAAAGCCAGGGAAGCGAAAAAAAGTGCCATTGATAGCCCTGCCACAACCGGATAATTTTTCAGACGGTTGATTGTCTGGAACGGGTTCGCCTTGGCAACTGTGAAGCTGCTTCTTTTTTCAACCGGCAACGATTCCGGCAGGATGAAAAAACCGTATAGCCAATTCAGCAGGGCAAGTCCCGAGGCGACAAAAAACGGCATCCGTAAAT
>JALWSL010000474.1 GCA_027080405.1 Planctomycetaceae bacterium | reverse complement strand
GCTATCAGGTGCGTGATATGACGCAGAACGGCCCGTTTGTGCATATCGAAAAAGAGGCTCTCGATTTGAAACTGACGGTCTCCCGGAAAAAAGGTCCTTTGGCGACGTTCTACGATCTCACCCTGCGCGACGTCTCCGGCAGGGATCGTGCCATCACGCTGGCCTGTTCGTGGCCGGTGCAGGGAGATGATTACTGGTGGCTGGAAGACCCCAGACGCCTTCATCGGGTGAAGCCGAACTCGGAATACATCAATGCCCATCCGGTTCCGGGTGCGGGAAATGAAAGATTATCCCATTATCCGTTAGCAGCTGTTGCCAATAAAGAGCAGGGGGTGGCGTTGGGTATTGACATGGATCGCCCGGCTTTTTACCGCCTGATCTATCACTCCGGAACAAAAGAGATGCTGCTGTTGTTTGATCTGGGATTGACCCCGGAAAAGCCGAGCGCGAAGTTGCGTTTCTGTCGTTTTTCATTCGATCCTCAACGCGGGTTCCGAGCGGCAGTCGCTCATTATTACCGGCTCTTTCCCGACGCGTTTCGAAAACGGGTCACCAAACAGGGGAATTGGATGCCCTTTGCCAAAATCAGTGAAGTACAGGGATGGAAAGATTTCGGATTTGCCTTCAAGGAAGGGAACAACGAAACCAGTTGGGATGATGCGAACGGCATCACGACTTTTCATTATACCGAACCGATGACCTGGTGGATGAACATGCCTCCTGAAATGCCTCGCACTTACGAAGCAGCTATCGCGGAAGCAGAACGCCTGGCTCGAACGGGGCTTCCGCAAGCAAAAGCATTGTTTACCAGCGGGTTTCACGATGAACAGGGGAAATTCGCAGGAACAATGCGCAACGAACCGTGGGCCAATGGAATTGTCTGGAGCATGAATTCGATGCCCGGTGTTCAGGGGGACGTCACCGATTTTAGCAGCAAATGGAATCCTGAAACGGTTGAACGGTTATACGGTCCCGAGGCAAATGGAAAGCTCGATGGTGAATACTTCGATTCCAGTGAAGGGTACGCGACAGCCTTGATGGATTATCGCAGAGAGCATTTTTCAGCCGCCCAAACTCCACTCTGTTTTTCGTCGCGATCGAAACGGCCCGGAATTTTCCGTGCCCAGATCGCCTTCGAATATATGAGAGAAATTTCAAACGAGTTACACAGGAAGAACCTGTTGAGTATGGCCAATTCAACGCCTTCACGAATTTGCTGGTTCGCCCCCTTTCTCGATGTCATGGGAACTGAAACGGACTGGAATCGGAATAATCGATGGAAACCGATGTCCGATGCAGACCTGCTCTACCGCAGAGTGATGTGCAAGGGGAAACCGTATTGCTTCCTGCAAAACACCAATTTCGAAAATTTTTCGCACCAGATGGTAGAGAAATATATGCAACGTTGTCTGGCCTACGGAATGTTTCCCGGCTTCTTCAGCCACAATGCATCGGAAGGGCACTACTTCCAAACACCAGAACTGTATCAGCGAGATCGACCACTGTTCAGGAAATATCTGCCGCTCTGTCAACTCGTCGCCGAGGCGGGCTGGGAACCTTTAACCAATGCAACCAGCGACAACAGTCACGTCTATCTTGAACGTTTTGGAAAACGACTGCTCACCGTCTTCAATGATAGCAACCATACGCAACATGCCACCATCAAACTCTCCCATCCTGCCGGCGGATCGGCTCGCGAACTGGTGACCGGCCAATTGATCCGCTGGGAAAATGGAATAACTGAATTGACACTTCCCGCTGAGGGTGTCGCGGTGATCGAGTTGACGCGGCAATCCCGATAAAATCAATCCGGTTCACTCCGATGACTGTCTCAATTCTGCACGAAGGGGCCTTTGTGACTGAAATACACCAAACTTCTTGCTGCGAATATTGTTTTCAAACATTGAACCTGCAATATTGTATGCGATCGCGATTTCCCCTACATTGAATCAATTGTTAATCATCCTCAGGATTGAGCAAATCGTACCCTCATGGGACGTGAGAGTATTTTTCGCCAAAATATTTTCCTGTGTTCGAGTGAAATCGGTTTAATCTTGAAGGGAATTACCCGGTTTCCAGATGGAAGCCCTGTTTTACGGGATCGCGTCTCTGCGATGCATTCGGTTTGTCGGCCCTGTTCGAGGCTCGGTTTTGAGGTTGAGATCACATCATCTGCGTGCCTTCATCGCGCGATACTTAATGGATCAATCCTAAAAATCACGGCTTGGGGGCAGTAGCACAGAAAGTTCGATCAGGTTTTCATGGTTCGTCATCTGAAAATTTTTGAAGTGGAAAAGGATTCCCCCTGTATCTACGTAACTCCTGTTGGACAGGGGGCGAGCTTTCGCTACGCCGATCTGCAAATGGAAGCCAATACTGTGCGCACGCTGGTTTCTGCCCCCGAATTCACAACCCTGATCATCGATCTGGGCCGCCTGGACTATTTTGGTTCCGAATTCATCGGTGCCTTGATTATCATCGGGCGTGAAAAAAAGAATCGTGGCGGTAAAGTCGCAATTTGCAATGCAAACGACAACATGTTCGAAGTGCTCAAGAATATGGCCATTTTCAAGCTGTGGCCCTATTACGAAGACAGGGCATCTGCGGCTGAAGCCCTGAAAGAATAGCGTAACCTGTTTTCTGTATACAAGTTACGAAAAGACGCCCCTCAAGACCCGCCCTCCCATTCTTGTTTCACGGGATCGCCCTGGTGGTGCAAGCAGCAGTTGATGCTCCAAGCTACTGGCATTTTGCCCCGTGAAAAATGTTGAAGAGCGCTCAAGATCCATTCGAAAGATTCGGCAACCGTTTTCTGCGCGTGCTGCAAGGTTTGTCGGTCCTCTCCCGCCGACAGCCTGTTAACACAGGTATAATGGGAAGACCTGTCAAATCAGAAATAATTCTTTCAGATCACACGATTGCTAAAGTCGATACACGACGAACAGAGGCGGGGTGCGCTTTTTCTGTTGGTTGGAGCCAGCGGGAGTTGTTCTAAGGCGGGAACACGGGGGTTATCAAATGTTGGTTGGCGTAAAAGGACAGAATCAACAGGGAATCTATTTTCTGCTGCTGTTGGCGGTTGGAACGGCTACCCTGGCGGGTTGTGTCGGCAGAAAGTATGGATTTCCCGGCTTTGGTGCCAAGCAGACTTCCAGCAGTGAAGCGAAAGAACAGCCAGCCGAAAAGAGCAGCATCTCAAAGGAAAAAACAGAATCAAACCTGGACAATGTCGCTTCATTGGATGGTTCTGATAAATCAACAATCCTGACCGCCTCCCGTGCAAAAGAACAGGACGGCAGTTCCAAACCGGGGGTCGCACATATTGTCAGCACTTCCAGTTCGAATCCCCTGGAATCTGAGGCAGAAGAAGTTGATCAGGCGTTTCTTGAATGGGCGGCCAGAAATTCCGGAACTCAAAAGGAAACGACACAGGAAGTAACACAAGAGGAGTTGAGCAACTACAAGAAACTGGTTTCCGAAGTGGAGCAGGGTACTTCATCGTTGGATGCGTTGAAGGCCTCTCTTGCAAAGCTGAACGAAAACAGAACTCCTTCGAAACCACTCGTTCAATCAGCAGAAACAGTTCCCCCGGTTACGCGTGATCTGCATAACTCGCGCAAGTCCGATACGACGCCCCTCGCGAACGATGATACTGATGATACCGAAGGGATCGCAGCGGTATCTGTGCCGGGGTTGTCTGCACCGGGGTTGTCTGTGCCGGAAACCTCTGTACCTGAATCGACTCCGGCGGAAGAAACGGATCTTTCCCTGGAATTTCCCTGGTTCAACAACCCCGGTAAATCAGCAAAAACTGAAACCGAAATGGCAAACAGCGGTGGACAACATCCACCAAATGACGCGAGTCACATTCCGGACATGCTCGCCAAGGCTCGAAAGTTAATCCGGGAAAACAGGTTACTGGAGGCTCGTCTGATTGCAGAGACCGCCAAAACGATCAAAAAGAAGACAGAAGCTGTATTCACCACTGAAGAAATCACACCCGAACAGATTCTGGCAGAGATTGCACAACGTGAGCGGGAGAGGAAGGGAAAACTCCTCACTGATTCAGGCTCCAATAATCAAACGGACGCCTCTTTCAGAACAGCCCGGGGAACTGACAGTCCCCAGAAGCGACAGAAGCGACAATCTGCACCGGTAGTGATTGATTTGAGCAGAGAGTGGTTGAACAGCACGGAGACAAGCAGCGGTTCTCTTGATGATGTCACCCGGTTCGAGCGTTCCACGGCTACATCGAACCGGGCAGCCAGACTCCCGGTCATCGCACCTGCGGGAGAACCAAATTATGCAAAGCCGCAAAGGCGGGAGATTGAAATCATTTCCTACGATTCGGCTATCGAAACCGATCAGGGAAGTCCAACGGGCTTACCTGAAGCCCAAAGAGTCCTGTTGCTGGGTGATGATGGCGAAAACAATCCCGTTGCGAATGAACCGGCCACACCGATCGCCGGAGTTTCCTTGCCACCCCTGGATCCTGGAACAAGTGAAAAACAGAATGACAGCATTAGTACTTATGGTATTTGCTGCGCTGATGATGGCTGTTTCAACAGCATCAGCCCGTAATGCCAATGATCATGTCTTTACAGCCGCAAATGGCAAGGGAG
>JALWSL010000473.1 GCA_027080405.1 Planctomycetaceae bacterium | reverse complement strand
GATTTACGTTGACAATCAATGCGACAAATCGTTGACCAGCCGCGTTGATGGCTGATTCCCAAAAACCGGGAGTTTGCGCAGCGGAGTGGCCCTTTTTTTCATCGACATCATTTTCTGAACGCAGTAATCGAGCTGCTGAGGTTGAAATCAGTGTGACAGAGACAATCAGCGACAGGCCAACCGCTGAACTGATCGCCAGCGCGATATCCTGAAACAACTGGCCTGCTTCTTCCTGCACGAAAATCACAGGCAAAAAGACGGCGATCGTTGTCAATGTTGAAGCAACAACCGCTCCCCAAACTTCGTGCGTTCCCTTGATCGCTGCCTCAAATCGGCTTTCTCCCATTTGCGAATGGCGGTAGATGTTTTCCAGCACGACCACTGCGTTATCCACCAGCATTCCGACGGCAAAAGCGAGTCCCGCCAAGCTGATCACATTCAGCGAACGTCCCAGTAATCCCAATATCAAAAAAGTTCCGATGATACTGGTCGGGATGGCCACGCCAACAATGAGTGCCCCACGGGCATACCAGAAGCCGGCAAGCAGGATTAACCCGAGTGATATCGCAAAGAACCACACATTGAAATAGGCAGCCGCCAGGGCGGAAAGAAGAATGAATGGAATCAATAAAATTGTCCTGCCGTTCAAATGCAGAAACAGCATCAGAACGATCATTGTCAAGGCACCGCCAACAAAAATATTTTGCTGCACCAGATTGACCGATGAGTAGATGTAATCGGTTTCATCATAAACCTGAATCAACTGCAAGCCGCGATCCTTGAGGATCTCTTCATCGATCAAATCCCGCGCGGCCCGCAGTCCTTTCATGATTTCCAGCACGTTGGTGCCGGTTTCGCGAATGCAATTGATGGCAATGCTCGATTCACCAAACCGTCTGACCAGGCCATCCGGTTTTTTATAGCCGAGTCGAACTTCCGCGACATCCCGCACATAAACCGGGGCGCCATCCCGAACGGCCAGAAGTTGTTTCTCGACATCTTCGACATTTTCAAACTGCCCGAGTGTCCGTACGATCCATTTCCGTTTCCCTTCCCAGAAATCTCCTGCTGAAGTATCCGCGTTTTGCCCACGAAGTACCCGCCTCACATCAAGAATGGTCAACTGCCGCGCTGCCAGTTTTTCGGGATCGACAACAACCTGAAGTTCATCTTCCAGGCCTCCGATCACATTCGATTGTGAAACGCCAGGGACACGTTCAAAGCGGGCTTCAATTTCATCTTCCGCAAATCGACGAAGTTTGGTGACATCCAGATCTTTGGGGGGCAACAGTTCTTCCACTTCCGGATGCACTTCGGCCAGTTTCCGTAATCGCAGCATCGCCAGGCCGACATTGTGCGCCCGGCGGACGTGCTCCATCTCTTTTTTCAACTCAGGATGTTTTTTCTGGAAGGCGAGCAGTTCGGCGTCATCAGGATGACGGGCACTGAAAATGAACCACGCAATCGGGGAATCGTTCGCATTCGATGTACTGATGACCGGTTGATCCGCGTTCTCCGGGTAATCGGGAACCTGCTGCAATCTCGAATTGACTTTCAGCAGCGCCTGATCCAGATTGGTTCCGACCTGAAATTCGAGTGTGATCGAACCTTTGGAGTTGCTGCTTTCGGAGATGAGGCGCACGAGACCTTCAACCGATTTGAGGTACTCCTCCTGTTCCAGAACGATTTCGCGTTCCACTTCCTGCGGACTCGCGCCGGGCCAGCGGGTGGAAACGGTGATGGAAGGTCGCTGTACCTCGGGCGTCAACTGCATCGGCATGCGCATAAAGAAGACCATGCCGAACAACGCTACCAGCAGGATCCCCACAATCACTTTGACGGGGTTGCGCACAAACGCATCAATTAAAGCCATGTTTACTGTTTTTCAATGCGGGCCGCTCAGCCCGAAAGCCTCTCATTATTTGACAAAGAACGATCCTGCGTGCATCGGGACAGTATTCAGTACAAGGGGACTCAGAGTCAAACGTCTTTGCGGAACAATGGCGAATTGAGGGAAAGAGAGTTCGTTTTTCGTTTGACGTTGCCGGAGCTTTTGCTCAGTATGTGGTGCAAGATGAACGAAAGAATCCCCCCAAATATCGAAAATCGACCTCGTCGCACCTTACGGGTATGGTTAGCGCTGGGGTTGGGAGCAGGAGATTCGCCGATTGCACCGGGGACGGTCGGCAGTTTGTGGGGACCGATTCTTGTCTGGGGACTTGCAGCGGGCGGTGTTGAAACGCTTTGGCTGCTGCCTGTTCTGGTTCTTCTTTTTCTGGTTGGTGTTCGGTTATGCGAAGCCGGTTCTGAATACTTTGGCAAGAAAGATCCCGGAGCGGTTGTCTTTGATGAAATCGCAGCTTATCCCCTGGTGCATCTATTGGTGCCGCTGGATTGGACAACCGCCTGGATCGGATTCATTCTGTTTCGCATTTTCGATATCCTCAAACCGTGGCCCATCAAAAAATTTGAAAGACTGCCCGGCGGTTGGGGTGTGATGGCTGATGATACAATCGCCGCCTTGTACGCCATGCTGGCGATGAAACTGATTGCCCTGTATATTCTCTGAGCAGACAAATCGACGGACAGGTCTGTAACTTGCTTTTTGGTAAGGTGGCTTCAAGAAAAATGGAACAGACGATGAATCACAATATCCCGAAAGAATTGAGTGACGTCCAATATACGCTGCTCGGTTTGATTTTCGAAAAAGAGCAGACAGGAACAGAACTGAGAAAGAAACTGCGCGACCAGTTTCAATGGGACACAAGCACCAGTTCTTTTTACACATACTTTGATCGGCTGGCAGCGGAGAAATATTGTTCGGTCAAAGCAGGCAAAGGGAGCAAGAAGTTCCGCATCACAGCCAAGGGAAAGAAAACATTCCTGAAGAAGCTGAATTTTCACAACGGATTATTGAAGACCTGGAGGAAGCATTTGAAGTGAGCCCCTTTTCGCGGAACTGCGGAGTATTCAATAAGCCGATGCATTCAATCATCTGTCAGGCGACGCTCTCCCGCCTGTCTTGCGGACGTTTCTTCAATTTCAGCGTTTCGTACCGTCGGCCTCTGGCATCGTAAAAATAAATTGTGTTGATGTCGGCTGCCCAGACTGCCCCCAGGCGTATTTGACGGGGACCGTATAACGTGAATTCCAATCCACAGAAATTTTCCTGCTTCTGCAACAGACGCGATTCAAGTGGAAATTGTTCAGGGATCAGATTCTCTTTCTGGCACAGGGAATGATGCACAAACTGTTCCAATTCAGCCCATGTTGCAGGGTGATCTGACATAGACGGCTCCGGTTGGTAAATCGATGTCGGATATTCTGACAGCCAACTTTTTCCGTTGGCCTGATGCAGGAAATAGTATCGTCCGTTACGCCGGTTATATTTCCCCTTGCTTTGCCTGCTTACCTTGATCGTCAAAAACGGAACATCCCGAAAACCGTCATTATTGTTGAACTCACGCTCCTGTTCGATGCCCCATTCATATTTTATTTATCCGGAGAATCCGCACTCAAACAGGCTCAGGCCATATTGTCAGTCGGGCATCAACCTCTCTGTCGCAAAGTCTTCTTTTGACCATAAACACCCTGTCGATTTACCGGTTCCCATCCCGTTTTGGTTGACACGAAACAGGAAAACGCAACATTATATCATTATACGAACACGGTTGCATTGCCTCGGGCTATGCGTACCTGTTAACATGCGTTCTGTTTGCCAGCCGGCTGGACGGTCGGTTTTGGCTTGGCTTTTTTGCGCCTTTAACATCAAGTCGAGTTTTTTATGAGACCAATCAGAGCAGTTGCAGTTCTATTTCTTTTAACGGTTGTTGGTTGTACGGGCCAAAATGGTGGAGAGGGAATGCCCGAATTGGCGAAGGTAACCGGGACGGTTACCATGGATGGCGCTCCCTTGTCCAACGTGACGGTGACATTCACTTCCCCCGATGGGCAAAGCTCCTTTGGCCTGACCGACGCAGACGGGAAGTATGAATTGACTTACAGAAATAACGCCAAGGGGGCGAAAGTTGGTGAGAACAAAGTCACAATAGAAACTCCCCTCGAAGCTCCCCCCGAGCCTGGGTACAAGGATCCAATTCCTGAACAGTACAACACCAAATCAACATTAACCGCCATGGTGAAGGCGGGAGAGGATAATACGTTCGACTTCAAGCTGACGAAAAAGAAAAAGTAGAAGCTTGGTGGCGTCTCGCTTGATTCTACTTTGCGCGAAAGTCGCATTTTCCGCGTATCTACCGGCGTGATGTCGTGAGTTGATTCCTGTTCTGTTACCGCTTGTACGATTACCGGTTGCACGATCAAGAGCAGTTTTGTCAAAAAGGTTTTGACGGAAAGAAAGGAACGAAAGGTTGTCTTTCTTACCTTATGGATGCACACGCTATCGCACGGGTAAGCTGGCTAATTGGTGAGGCTGTTCACAGCCGCCCTGTTTCCTGGCCGGATCGGCATTTTACGATACAAATCGAATGAATTCATGTGTTTAGATGTTGCAAATGGCGGATGAAATGAGGCATAATGGACGGGTTGTCCAGCTCTCAAGTTATTTTTCTGTCAGGGTCTCTGTCAGATTTCTTTTTCTTTAGTTTCTCACAAGGAGATTTTCGATGAATGGTATGATGAGTATGCGGTCGAAGGGGGCTTTCCCTTCAGGCCCGAAAAGAGGGTTCACGCTGATTGAATTGCTTGTGGTGATTGCGATCATTGCGATCCTCGTCGCCTTGCTTTTGCCTGCGGTGCAACAGGCCCGTGAAGCTGCACGAAGAAGTTCCTGCAAAAATAACCTGAAGCAGATTGGCCTGGCTTTGCACAATTACCACGATGTGCACGACACGTTTCCACCCAGCTTCATCGATTTCACTCCCAATCTCGGCGATCCCAGTACGAATAACATAGACGATCGTAACGGGCTTGGCTGGGGAACCATGATTCTACCCGCTCTTGAGCAGTCTCCGCTGTATGACCAGATTGGTCAGCAAACCGGTGGGTTTGCCTATCACTGGATGGATGGCAACTTCGACGGGACCGCATCGGTCTCGGATGCGATTCCTGCCGCCAATCAGGTTGTTAAAACGTATATCTGCCCGTCCGATCCGATGGGTGGTCGCAATACGGATAAAAACAGCTTTGGACTCAGTAACTACCTGGCCAACGCAGGTACCTACGCGGCCCGCGACAGGCTGGGCGTTTTCTGGGCCAATTCGAACATCAGATTTCGTGACATCAAGGATGGCACGAGCAACACGCTTTTGGTGGTGGAAAGAACAACCATGAACGATGCAACCGGGTCAACCAACTGTGGCGGAGGCCCCTGTAATTATTCTGGTGGTATCTGGATCGGGGCGCGTGATTATACAACATCTGCCGGGTGGCATTCCGGTGTCAATCCTACCGATGTCGAAAGCTACGGTGGAGGCAGCGCAACTTACCTGATTGGCCGTTCCAATCGTACATGGGGGCCGGCCTGGGGAAACGCAAGTCCTCACACCGGAGGAATCCAGACGGTCTTGTGTGATGGCTCAACCCGATTTGTTTCGGAGAATATTGACATGCTTGTCTACCGGGCAATTCGTACCCGTAATCGGGGCGAGATTGTTGGTGAATTCTAATTTGAACGTCGCGAGTTCGAGATCGACAGGTTGTGCTGCGGTCCGAAGACGTTGAATTGTTCAAGCGGTTGACTCAATTTTTGCGTGAGGAGATTTCCCGAGAGGGGGAACTTCTCACGCTTTTTTCGTTAATGCGGTGGAAGAAACAGCGGGATAGGCAGTACCCGGGAAAGGCGGGAAACTCCAGTACGACGAACCGTTGTACGACTATTTCAGCTTTGTCCACTCCAGCTCGACGCCCTGTTTGGAGAGTAAGGTCTGGAACTGTTGCAATCTGTTTTTGTCGTTGCGAATGGCTCTTGGTGTTGTTCTGCTCTGAATGGCAAATGCAGCGACCGCTCCAGCTGCCTCGCCTATCGCCCATTCAACTGGGTGCAACCGGTAGCAACCGTTGGAAAGATGTGTGGTGCCGATGTTTTTGCAACCGGGAAGTAAATTTTCAATACGTCGGGGAATCATCGCTCCCAGCGGAATTTGAAAGGGCACGCTGCTCATGTCGATGTAATTGTCACCGCCCGAGCTGGGGTGTAAATCGAGATGGTAATAGCCGATGCCAACCGAATCACTGAATGGCCGGGCCAGAAGGTGCTTTTGAGAGGCGTTGATGTTTTTCCTGCTGCCCGCTTCGATTGCTCTTTCAGCACGGCTTATATCCTGCTCGGTAATTGTCAGCTCGGCCAGAATTCGCCGGGATTCCCGAATGTAGGGGTACTTTGCCAGACCGTCTTCAGTCCCGACAATATCCTTGCGCAGCCGCAGTCCTTTCCAGCCGGTTCCGCCATCGGGGCGTGGTGCATCTGTTTGTAACCAGTACAGCAAAGAGAGGCTCAACTGTTTGGCTTTGTGCAATTCCCTTGCACGCTGGTCTGCGGAAACATCGGTGATATTTCCCAGCATGTAATCATTTTGAGGCCAGTTGATGACAGTGATATCACTTGCGTAAGTCCCTCTGGCGAAGTTGCTGCGGTCAATGATTCTGCGATACAGCCACAAATTCAGTGATTTGGTTCTTGGGGCCGGTTTCTCTCTGCCACACGGGGCAAAGGAGAGGGCTTTGGGGTTGAGCGTGCGAGGGGAGGAGTAGGAAAAATCGAGCAATTTTCCAGACCAGGGCGGCGTTAATGATGGGACATGATTTTTCCAGAAGTCGTACATTTCCGGCCGGTCGATCGTGTGATCTTCGCCCTCCAGATGGTCGATTGCAAAACAGCAGGTGAAAGCCTGGATGTTTTTCGGATTCGCTTTTTCGGGAGCATGTTTTTCCCCGGTCTGTTTTTGGGATTCTGCGCCAATAACGTACTCTGTTCCAGAGAGAGGAAGCAGATCGCCTTCTTCACTCGCATCGATAAAGTAACGCGCCTGCAGAACTTTATCCGATGCAAAACCGCTGCCCGTGCAAGTGACAGCCTGAATGACATCGCCCTGCACTTCCGCTTTGATCGGCCGAGTGTTGAGCAGGATCATCAATTTTCCACGACTGATTTCCGGTGCCAGCATCTCCTGTAAAACTTCGACACCAACTCGTGGTTCATGACAGATACGTGAAACAGAACCGTTCCCGGGGTTGAAAAACTGTTTCTTGCGGGCAGCATCTGTCAACGGATAGTTCCGTTTGTAATAGGCGCGAATACCCTCACGCAGTTTCGCGTAACTGGAGGTTCGTCCGAACGATTCAATCCATCGATGTTCATCAGGCGGAACAGCCTGCTGGGAAAGTTGGCCTCCCAGCCAGTCGGTCGGCTCCGTCATAATAACCGACGCTCCGTTGCGGCACGCAGCCAATGCTGCCGCACAGCCTCCCACTCCGCCGCCAATCACCACCACGTCTGCCTTCAACTCTGCCTGAGAGTTCGCATAACTGCTCGTTGAGGAAATGGCATTGAGAAACGCCGATGAAAAAATGGTTCCACCGATCAGGCCACACTGTTCCAGAAACTCTCTCCGTTTTGACATCAGCCAACCTTTTATGAAAACGAAAGTGTTTATGGGAAACCACGCGGACTCCATCAATGGTTTTATCCTAGGCACTGTTCTCATCTGGCACAAGAGACGGGAAACAGGACGGCAACGGTAACACTGCTGAACTGGTAGGCTGTTTGAACCGTGGAGCTAATTAAACTGGTAAGCTGAATAGCTGGCAGCAGAAAACGGCAGAAAAGCGGACAGAGCCTTTCTTTTTCGAGAGAGTTCGGGAAAGAAGGGCAACTGTCCGAACGCGAATGGGGAATCAAATAGGGAATCAGAAGTCAGGCCCAGGGGGCGTCCCCACAGATATTGCCATCTTCACTGGTCCATTGTTCGAGCGAATCCGTTTTCGCCTGGATGACGACGTAACACATCGGCTCCGAGGAAGTATTCCGCCAGGTTCTTTCCACTGTTGTTCCCACACGAAAAACAGTCCCCGGTTCAATGGGATGCGATTCGCCATCGAGAAGCATCTCTCCCTTCCCGGTAAGAAACAGGTAGATTTCCTCGTTCTGCTTGTGCGTATGCACGAATGAAACGCCCGCCCCGGGTGGCATCTGCCCGAGCGAAACTTCTGCTCCGGTCAATCCCAACGGTTCCTTCAGGAAAAGCTTGCCCGGAATTTCCATCCCTCCGGGATGTTGCCAGCGATGTCTTTCCAGCCAGCTTTCCATCGGGCCTGCCTGGAAGACCGTACTTGTTGCCACTGCATGTTCACTCGACATGACTAACCCCTTTCCAAATAAAGTTTTATATGCAACTATTGTTGCAAAAAAGAAGAGAAGGCAATTATTGATCAAGTCGCCCCGGAAGGCGATTCATTTGGGAAAGGATGCCTTCGAAATCCTCCCCCAGTTTTTCCTTGAGAGCTTTTTGGGCGGCCTCCCAAAGAGGGATTGCCTGTTTAACCTTCTTTTTCCCAGCCGGTGTTAGTCGCATCAACCGCTCCCTGCGATCATTTCCCGGCCTGGCTTTGAGATACCCGTCTCGCATCAGGAGTTGAAGATTGCGGGAAAGGGTCGCTTTGTCCATCGAAAGTTGACGGGCCAATTCCCGTTGTGTCAACGAATCATTTTCATGAATAAAAAAAAGGATCCCCAACTGCGAAGAGTGCAATCCGCATTCACGCACATAACTGTCGTAATGACGCGTCAATATTCTCTCGACGCGTCTGAATGCTGCACAAAAACAGGGAAGATCGGGACATCTGCTCGACATAGTTAGTTTTATATGCAACCTTATTGGGCAAGTCAATTGCAAAACGGTGATTTGATGCAATTTCCGTCAGAAATCTGTTGTGCCTCCAGTTTTCGCAAGTTGCCCGAATTCCGTACCAATGCCGTCCTGTCGTGGCTTTGTAATGGCTTTGTCGTGGACGTGGCGGGAATATTCGTGTTACAGTGTAGGCTGGTTGGCACTGGCACAGGTGCATACAACCGGCTCCGTTTTTCTGCTGTGATTGCATGATGAGAGCAATATGAAAACAGTGATGCGTTTCCGATCGATGAAATTCGGAATAGCCTGCGGCTTGATGATTGCAAATTGCCTGTTCGTGGTGTTCGTCTTCCTTCAGACGAGGGCGGTCGGACAGGGTTCTTCCGTTGCGGGTCAGCGGGTGACGAATGGTCTGCAGGCCATTTATGATTTTCGTGATGCGAGCGGCTCAATCATCAGGGATCGTGCGGGGGTTGGTGCCCCGGTTGATTTGAAAATTGAGAATCTGAAAAACGTTGTCCGCAAAGCGGGTTCACTGGAGATCAGAAGGAATACCACGATTCGCTCTCTCAAGCCGGCCAGGCGGATTGCTGATGCCATTCGGCAAAGTAATGAGTGCACGCTGGAAGTGTGGTTGCGGACTGCAAAAGTGGATCAGAAGGGGCCAGCGCGTGTTCTCACGTTATCCCGAGGGCCAAGCGAACGGGATTTCACTTTGGGGCAGGATCGCTCCAAAATTGATGTTCGCTTTCGTACAACCAAAACGAGCACCAACGGTATCCCTTCCACAAGCACCCCTGCAAAAAAACTGCCACCCAAACTGGTGCATGTTGTTTACACACGGGATCGGAACGGGCGGACCAGAATTTATATCAATGGCAAAAAGGAAGCCGAAAGTCGGGTCGCCGGCAGTGCGGCCAACTGGAACAGTTCCTACCATCTCGCCCTGGCCAATGAACTTTCCAATGATCGCCCCTGGCTGGGAACGATTTATCTGGTCGCGATTTACAACCGGGCGTTGAAGCCGGAGGATGTCACGACAAATTTCAAGGCGGGCCACCAGGTGCTTGCCAGACCGAAAGCGGTCGTGAAAAAGGAAGCAACGGCTGACTTTTTTGAGACCAGAATTGCGGCGATCATTTCCAGGCACTGCCTGGATTGTCATGACTCGGCCAGTAAGGAGGGACAGCTTGATCTCTCTCGCAAAAAGGAGGCGTTCAGGGGGGGAGAGAGTGGCCCGGTGATTGTTCCGGGGAACGCAGCCAAGAGTTCACTTTGGGAAATGGTGAAGTCCGATGAGATGCCCCAGGATCATCCGCCTCTTACAGCTTCGGAAAAGCGGTTGTTGAAATCGTGGATTGATGCCGGCGCAACCTGGTCGCTCGACCGGATCGATCCAGCCATTTACGTGCATGGGGAAGCGGATGGCAAAAACTGGGTTCGCCGACTGACCGTGCGGGAATACATCACAACGATTAAAAGTCTGTTCGGCGTTGATATCTCAACCGAGGCCCGGCAAATTCTCCCGCCGGATATGCGGGCAGACGGGTTCAGCAACACCGCCTACAATTTGAACGTCGACCTGAAACATGTCGAAGCCTATGCGCAACTGGCGGAAATCGTCGTTTCCCGGATGGATGTCGATGCTTTTGCCAGGAAGTTCACCCAGAGCGAACGTCTGACCGATCGGAACATGCGGCCGCTGATTGCGGAAATGGGGAAGCTGATCTATCGATCTCCTCTGAATGAACAGGAAATCGCGACGCTGCGGGGTATCTCCACGACGGTTGCCGGTTCGGGGGGAGACTTTCATGAAGCGGTCGCGTTGATACTGGAAGCGATGTTGCAATCGCCACGCTTTCTGTACCGTATTGAACATCAGCAGGGAGACGGCTCGTTGGTTCCGGTTGGCCCCTATGAGTTGGCGAACCGGGTCAGTTATGTTCTTCTGGGAGGCCCCCCTGATCGGCAGTTACTGCAACTGGCACAGGAAGGCAATTTATACGACAGCGAACTGGAGAAGCAGGTGAAGCGGTTGCTGGGCAAGCCGGAGGCGAAAGATCGCTCACTCGCTTTCATCGATGACTGGCTGAACCTTTCACGATTGAACCATTTGCGCCCCGACAAAAAACGCTTTCCGAACTGGACTCCACAGTTGGCCAATGATATGCAGAGCGAAACAGTGGCCTTTTACGAGGAGGTTGTCTGGAAGCAGAAGCGACCTCTTTCCGATCTCCTCAATGCCCAGCTCACCTTCCTCACGCCGGAACTCGCCAGGCATTATGGCATCAAGCCGCAGGGAAAAGGACTGGTAAAATACGATCTGAGTAAGATTCCCAGTCGTGGCGGATTGCTGACACAGGGGGCCGTTTTGACCGTTGGTGGAGACGATGCCTCGATGGTCACGCGTGGCCTGTTTGTCATGCATGAACTTCTCAGGGGCGTGGTGAAAGATCCGCCGCCCGGCGTTGATACGACGAAAATTCCCTCGATACCGGGGCGGACACAGCGGGATATCTCATTGACGAGAATCGCCAATCCCAGTTGCGGGGGATGTCACATCCGGTTTGAACCACTCGCGTTTGGTCTGGAGAAGTTCGATGGTCTTGGTACCTATCACGAAGTTGATCGATTCAACAACAAACTGCGCGATGATGGCGAAATTCTCTTTCCGGGAGAAGCCCGTCTGGTTGCTTACAGGAATTCAGCCGAGTTGATGAACCGGCTGGCAGAGAGTGATCGCGTCAAAAAAACATTGACCTGGAAGCTGACACAATTTTCCGTCGGCAGACCGCTCACAGCCCTCGATGCTCGCATTGTAGAAAAAATCCATCAGCGTGCGCAGGAAAACGGGGGAACTTACGAATCGACCATCACAGCCATCATCCTCAGCGATCTGGTTCAGAAAACACGAACAGAGAAACAGTAACGGAGAAACAATGATGAAGAAAACCTTAATGGATCGACGAACAGTTCTGAAAGGAATCGGGGGGATCACGATCGGTTTGCCTCTTCTGGAGGAGATGCTCGCCTGTCCTGTTCTGGCAGATTCGCGGGCGGCTGTTCCTGTTCGTGCATTCAATGTATTTTTTGGGCTCGGCATTCCTGCACCGCTACAAAAAGAAGGGTTTGCGGGTGTACTCGAACCGCTCCAACCACTTCAGAAAAAGTTGCTGATCATGCGGAATGTCGATCAGGTCCGTGCTGACCAAAGTGGCATCAATGCGCATTATGATGGAGCTTCGGCTTCTTTCACTGCAGAACCTCCCAATGGTGAGGCCAAGGCGGGCGGGCCATCGATTGATCAGGTCATTCGCAAAGCCCATCACCCGAAAGGCTTACCCAGGGGCATGGTTCCGACGTTGATCGGTGGAACCTATTTTCGCCGCAGTCGGGTGGGGCGATACGTTCACAGTTACAATTCGGACGGGACAGTCGCCGCCTCGATCCAGGAAAAACCGCGCGACCTTTTTGAGCGTGTTTTCGGATCGATCCAGCTCAGTTCGGACAAAACCGATTTACGTCGCGAACGGCTCAAACGCAGCGTTCTCGATTCGGTAATCGATCAATATCGTTACTACAAAGGACCGAATTCGCCACTTGGAGCCGCATCAAAGGGGCGCATTGCAGATCATCTGGATCGTGTTCGCGAATACGAACAGCGCGCCTACGAAATGAAACACCACCTCAAGGGAGCCCCGCCACTTCCACAGAGATCGAAACTCGCTCATGGCGGTTCGGCCGATCCGGGAGGCGAAGGGATCGACATGCCGCTGGACGACTTGATCAGCGAATGGCGACTGATGGCCGATCTGTACGCTCTGGCCATCGAACTGGATCGGGTTCGTTTCGGTTCCCTGACATTCCTGGCGGCCGGAGAAAGACTGCGGATCAAGGGCGATTACGTTTACAACGGCAGAAAAATTTTCTCCTTTGATGATGAAAAGCAGTTGAATCGCTCCGGTTCTGCCGGATGCTCCCATGAATGGTGGCATCGCTATAACGAGAAGAAAAAGAACGAACAGCTTCGCGCGCATATTCACATGACGGTGAACCAGGTTGCCTACTTCCTGACTCGTCTCGATCAGACCAGGGAAGCGAACGGCAAATCGATTCTCGAAAACTCCCTGATTACCGTTTCCACGGAATCGGGGGATGGGCGTCACAACAATGTCAAACGCGAACTGTCCGGCATCTTTCACGCGATCAGTGGAGCCAACAATCGCTTCAAAACGGGACAGATCATGGATGTAGGCGCAGAGGGAATCGATGTCTATAACACCATGCTGCAGGCAATGGGGGCCAAAGAGAAACTCGGTCCCAAAGAGCGGGAAGCGGAATCGATTGATATGATACGCGTCTGATCCCGGTCACGCTTTTCAGGATGGCCTGCTCCTCTTGTCGCAATTATTTGTTGTAATTATTTTTTGTAATTCTCGGTTCGGCATAGCCTGGAACAATTAACGACTGGAAAGGTATCCGAATGATGGCGGATCCGATGTTTCGTGAAAGACTGCTGGAGTCTCTCGGTGGTGAATGGCCCGATCCCTGTCCGTTGAATGCGGAAGTGATAGAGACGATTTCGAAAAGCGGTTATCGCATTGAGAAAATTCTGTATGATCTGGAACCGGGCGAACGCGTGGCCGGTTATCTTCTGATTCCGGACGGAGTCGATGCGTCCTCCCCCGCGGCAGCAGTCTGTGTCTGGCATCAACATGCCGGGCAATGGCACCTGGGGAAAAGCGAACCGGCTGGACTGGCCGGGAATAAAATGCACCATACCGGGGCGGCGCTTGCTCAAGAAGGTTACGTGGTGTTCTGCCCCGATGCGATCGGTTTTGAAGATCGCGAAAAAGGTTACAGGCAAAAAGGCAGAAACCTGGAGCGTTTTCTGTTTCTGAAATACGTGGTCTCCGGACAGTGCATGGCCTGGAAAAACATTCTCGATATGAAACGGGCGGTCGATCTTGTTGCAAGCCGTTCCGAAGTGAAAGCGGACAGCATCGGCTGTTATGGTCACTCGATGGGATCAACGCATACCTGGCTCGTCGGTCCCTGGGAACCCCGTTTGAAAGCGATGGTCGGGAACTGCTGTCTGCCCACTTACGCGGGAATCCACAAACATGAACTGTTGCACTGTTTTCCGAATTTCATTCCCGGATTGTATCAGTATGGAGACACACCGGATATCGCCGCGTTGATCGCTCCCCGGGCACTGCATCTCAATTTTGGCGAGAAGGACTCCGGCAGCCCGATCGAGGAAGTCCGTCGGGGGGTGAAGACGATCGAAAAAGCGTATCAGGCGATCCATGCGGAGAAAAACTTCTCCTGGTGGATCGAACCTGATACCGGACACGTGCTCAGCGGGGAAATGTGGAAACGGACCAAAGAGTTTTTCAAACGCCACCTGGGTTAAACGCCCCGCTACCTGGCTTAAGCGCGCCGCCACATGGGTTGCCTGGTGACCGGGTGTCGTCTTCTGCCCGATGATGTCTGCCTGTACCGTTTATAATGAGGGAAAGGGGCGGAAATCCGGGCGGATCGTCGATAATTTGCCTCCGGTTCGAAGTGAGGGCTTCCTATCGGTTCTCTCCAGGCGTAGGATAGAGCAGATCGGCCGCGAAAAAGCCTGCTCCATGCAAAGGGGCCGGGGTTTGCCCGGATTCGTGGCTTGATTGATGGAATCTGTCATCCCTACCAGATTGTAATCGGATTTTATTCCCGCCCGGACAATCTTCAGAACCTTTGGTCTCCGCGCAGGTTTAATAGCCTGCCACAGGTGTTTTGTACTACTGACGGTTAAAGTTTACGAACGGTGCGAAAACTTTTGAGAATCTCATTTTGGTTACGGCGGTCAGAACAGACCAGTCGTGCTGGGGATTCAGAATCGCACCTGGGTATCACGGCTTGAAGTCAGCTGTTTATGTGACTCCAACTATTCATGAAATCTTACCAGTTTTTTCGCACGATCCATCTGGCTTTGAAGAGCCTGTTACTGCAGCGTCTGCGCTCCGGACTGACGATGCTGGGGATCGTCTTTGGTGTTTTTTCGGTGATTGCCATGCTGGCCATTGGTGAAGGAGCGTCCCGGCAGGCACAGGAACAGGTTCTCAAGCTGGGCGCAAGCAACATAATTGTTCGCAGTGTCAAGCCGCCCGAGGGAGCCAGCAGTTCGAATAACACGCGGAATTCCCGCGTCCTGCGTTATGGCCTGTTGTGGAAGGATTACAATCTGCTCAAGGGAACATTGACGACTGTTTCCGATGTCGTTCCGATTCGGGAAACAAGTCATGAAGCCCGCTATCATTCGAAAAAAACCGGTGTGCGTGTTGTTGGCTGTTCAACCAACTACAAGGATTTGAATCATATTGAAGTCGCACAGGGACGTTTTATCGCTGATCAGGATGAAGCGCGCGTCGAGAATGTCGCTGTGCTGGGCAGCAAGGTAGTAGAAAGCCTGTTTCCGTATGAAGAACCGTTGGGGAAAACCATTCTGATCAACAATCAGCCGTACCAGGTTGTTGGCTACATGAAAGAAAGAGTCGGTTCAGCCGGAATTGGCGGTAGCCTTGCCGCTCAGGACTACAATAACGATGTCTATATCCCGTTGAGGACTTTCCGCAGCCGGTTTACCGATTTGATTATCCGGGCAACTTCCGGTTCGTTTTCTGCGGAAGAAGTGCAGTTGAGCCAAATTACCTTAAAAGTTGCAGACCGGAAGGATGTTCTGGTGACAGCCGATGTCGTCAAGGAGTCGCTCAAAAAACATCACCCGACCGATGATGATTACGCCGTCGTTGTTCCGTTGGAACTGCTGAAACAGGCCGATCAGTTGCGGACAATTTTCAATATGGTTCTCGGTTCCATCGCTGCCATCAGCCTGATTGTGGGGGGAATTGGCATTATGAATATCATGCTGGCCACTGTTACCGAGCGAACACGGGAAATCGGCATCAGACGTGCTCTCGGAGCCCGCCGCAAAGATATCATCCATCAGTTTCTCACGGAAACGATTGTCCTTTCCGGCACCGGAGGCATTATCGGTGTCATCCTGGGATTGCTGACTCCGCTTGCATTCAGGTTCATCAAATTTATCGCCGTGAACAGTCTGGATCTGGCCGGGGATGGAGGATCGGACTTCGGTAACCTGTTTATCCAGATGGAACCCAGAATCGCCTGGTGGAGCCTGCCAACCGCTTTCGGGATTTCCGTTGCCATTGGAATCATCTTCGGTGTTTATCCTGCCCAATCGGCGGCAAAACTCGATCCTATAGAAGCACTCCGTCACGAATAATTTTTCAGTCTGAACGCAACGATACCGTGGTGCAGCTTGAAGCACGCATACGCTTCTGTTGTAATAGCACCTGGAATGACCGGGTATATTGTTGAACCCGACCTTTTGGAACAATCGGCCCCGCATAAAGATATCGTGAATCCGTTAGTTGAACTCAATTCGTTATTGGAGCTGTTTCCGAATAGCGGACAGCTGCTCGCTTCGGCAGAACATGTTCCCGCCTCGACAGTTCCGGAGCCGTATCAAAGTATGCTCGTGCACGAGCATCACATGACCGTCACGATGGAAAACTACCATCGCTGTTCGGTGGAGGTACGGGTTTTGGACAGACAGCAGCAGGACGGGAATTACACTCGTGAAATCTTGCTTCTGAAACAGGGGACAGACGAAGTTGTGCAGTTCGGAATCGTCCGCTTTAATTTCGAATATGTGACCGAAGACGTCCGGCAGGAGATCATCGACGAAAAAACTCCGTTGGGACGCGTGCTCATCCAGCATAATGTGCTGCGTCACATCGATTTGGGAGCAATTTTGAAGGTTGAGACCGGGCCGAGACTCTCTGAATATTTTGCCTGTCCGGAGAAAACAGTCACCTATGGGCGATTGGCGACAATCTTCTGCAATAATCGCCCCGCGGTCGATCTGTTGGAAATATCTTCCCCGCTGACATGACGCACCCTGCAACGGATCCGTTCTGACACCTCTCCCAAGTTGAATGGTTGCGTTGCATCAGTCATCACTCCACTTTCGCAAACCGCTGGCGGTCAGAACCGCTTTCTGGACAGCGAGATCGTGTTGATGAGTAAACGGAAGCTGCTTTTTTCCGTGGATGACCTGGGCAAAATCTCTCCAGCAACCGTGGTATCTTCCTTCCGATTTCGGCAGCACGACCGTCTGTGTTCCCGCTTTGAAATCCCCCACCGGCTTTTCCAACGTGAGCGTCAAGGCAGCCGGTTCCAGTGGTTTGATTTCGATCGTGCCTTTTGTCCCGCAAACGGTGAATTGCCGCCTGCGCCCCCCGTTAACCTCCACGACAGAACTTCTTATTGTCGCGGTCGCTCTGGGGTATTCGAAAACGGCGAGCGTATTGTCAAACAGCGGATCTCCCTTGATGG
>JALWSL010000472.1 GCA_027080405.1 Planctomycetaceae bacterium | reverse complement strand
GTTACGCTCGTCCCATTGAAAACTATTTCCGGTTTCGGCAGTCTCTGGGGGCGATTCCGGTTTTTACCGTTGAGCTTTCTTTTTCAGGTCAATTTGTGATCCCGGACTCGATCCGGATCAATGCTTGCCCGGATTACCAGTTGCTGTGGCAAAAAGAGCGAATCCTGAATCATGGAATCGCCCGGATTCCGTCCTGTTATGACAAAATCGCCTGGCTCGATTGCGATCTGCTGTTTGCCAATCAGAAATGGTTCACACAAACCGAAGATGTGCTGGATAAATATCCGGTCGCGCAGCTTTTCCAGAATTGCCACTGGCTCGACCAGAACGGGCGAATAGAAAAATCACGCCCCTCTTCAGCCAGTATCGGAAGCTACCTGATGGCCGGGGCCGACAAGTCGCATCCGGGTTTCGCCTGGGCGGCTCGCCGATCGCAGATCGATCAATGGGGCGGTCTGTTCGACCGGGATATCACAGGCGGCGGTGATGCCTGGATGACACACGCCTTTTTTGGCGAATACGAAACACCGATGATCAGACAGGCATCGCCAATGATGCGAAATGTTGCTCTGGGATGGTGCCATCGATTCCAATCACCAAAATCTTCGGTGGGCGTTGTGCCAGGTGATGTGTTGCACCTGCATCACGGATCGCTTGACAATCGCGGCTACTGGGATCGCTTTCTGATCCAACAGCAGCACAATTTCGATCCGACAACCGACATCATGGTTTCCGCGAACGGTGCCTGGCGTTGGGCCTCACCCAAGCCGGATCTTCACCAGGCTGTGCGGCATTACTTCGAGTCTCGAAAAGAGGACGAATAGAAACCGTCAGGCAGAAGCGGTTTCACGTTCAATCTGGATTGTCCGGTTGATCAAATCGACATCATGGAGGTCATCATCGTTTTCTGCTTCGACCTTGACGATTGTCAGACCGGGCACCTTTTTCAGATCCCGCATGGCGGAAAAAACCGCATCGGCAAAAGTCTCTGCTTCCCGGTCGAAACTTGCTCTCTCGCATCCATCAATTCGGCATAAAAGTGCATCGTCACATCCAGCCTCGTAAATGGCATCAAGCACTTCTTCAGTGACCTCTGCTGGATAATGGTAATGGATGGTGAACTTATAACATTTCATTTGTCTGTCCCCTGGTGGTCGCAGGAATCGACACTCTGCCGGATCCTCCTGGCGTGAATATCAGTATTTCGTGGCGTACTGTAGACACGAACAATGCAGTCACCCCGTTTGCCTCCTGGGCAAAACAGTTGCCCAAAAATATGTCCCCGCGATTTCTCAAACCGCCACCCGTTCTCCAAAGCATACTCAATCGCTTTGCTGATTTCTTTGTTCGGGTGATGTTTTGCCATTATTTGTTCTTCCTGGTTGACGTCCTCGTTGTGTATCTATAATATCGGATATCCGTTTCAGGTCAATAAGGGATATACTGAATAATGAAAAAGAATCCAGAAAAAAAGAGTGCCGGCAGGCCAGCTATTGGGCAAAGGCGATCACTGCAGGTTTCCGATGAGGATTGGCAACGATGGGCAGAAAAAGCCAGGCAAGAGGGCATCCCCAGAGCGGAATGGATTCGAGCGGTTTGCAATCAGGCCGCAAAAGCCAACTAAGCCTTCTGAGATTCCCTTCAAGTGACCGATGAGGCGACTCAAGGGCAACTTGGAGGCTTAAAACGGCACCTGCGAATCGGCTTTTTCGCGGTATTTGCCCTGATTGAGCACATTAAGCCGTTTTCCCGCCGGTGTGGTATCGTGACGATGCTCATCACAGCGCTGCGACAACCCGAGACAACGCAGACGGTAAACCGCTTTTTTGATCGCCTTGCGAGGCTGCCGGGTGTGTGCTTGCAGTCCAGCGTAATCGACCGGTCCCAGGCAGTGAAGCAGCTTCAATATATGCTTTTGAAATTTCGTCAATTTCATTCCGAATCCTTGTAAAAGATTCAATCGCCCGGCGTTTCCGTCCTCGAGGGATCCAGGTTTGGCCCCTTTGTTTCCGCATATTCCCTGATCTTTGCCCGGGCATTGTTCACCACTCGATACAGGTGATTTTTATTGAGTTTCAATGCTCGCGCGACATTGGGAATGGTCCAGCCATTCCCGATCAGTGTCAGAATCGCAAGTTGCTTCCAGCGATAAGAATTGTTTTCTGCCCATTCCTCTTCCAGTTGATGCCTGAATGCCTCCGGATTGCAATCCAGATCGGTTTCAGTTCCAGCCAGGTCGGTGACGGATGCCATACAAATCCTCTCTGAAAAGGCCTGCGGCGCGACTGCCTGGTAAATGGTAGCGGTCGGCTGCGTCAATGGCCCGATCGCATCAGGGACGATGTGATCGGGTTTCTCACAAACAGGATGTTTGCAAATGCTGTACCACGAGGTTGAAAGTCAGATTCAGGATGGAGATTTCTTGTTTTTCCGTGGAACGGCCTTTTATTCACGTGTGATTCAGCGTTGGACAAAATCGCGTTACTCGCATGTTGCTGTTGCCGTGTGGATTCGCAAGTCGCTGTTTGTGCTGGAGGCGGTTGAAGGTCGCGGCGTTCGACTGTTTCCTCTTTCGATGTATCTGCGTTCCGGATGCAAGATCGACTGGTTCAAGATTATAGATCCGAGAGTGGATCGGGAAAAGGTCACTCAATGGTTCCTGGATCGGGTGGGAAACAACTATGCCTCCCCGCGGCAGTTGATTCGTTCATTCGTCACCTTGCCGTTCGCCAATGCGTTGGACTGGTCAACAAAAATTGACAAAAACCGCTGGTTCTGCTCATTCGCTGGTGTGGAAGCACTGCGTCACGGATACGGCGAACTGGCCGACGAAGTGATCCCCGATGAAGCGGAACTTGCTTCACCAGGCGATGTCTCCTACATCGAGGCGTTGCATATTCAAGGTACTCTCAAGTGGAAGGAAGAAGAATAATGTCTGACACGACAGTCGATCGATGGAAGGAAAATCAACCGCTCACGCACCGGGAACTGCTCTGGATGCGGCTGGGAATTGCCTGGCGTCTTTTCCTGGCGTTCGTCCTCCTCGGCTTCGTCGCCTGCGCTTTGTGTGGCTGCAAGACGACGAGGGCAGACGGCTACAAGTTCCCCTCTTTCTCCGGGACAGCGAAAACAGAATTGGGTAGAAAAACAAAAGCGGATCCAGTCGAGGAATCGTTTGATGGTGTGACGATTGTCGTTGCCGTGGAACGACTGACCGAGTTTGCTCCCGATCTCCGCAAGCGGGTTGCCCTGGAGGCGGATCGCGTTTTCAGGGACCTGGCCAAAAAGAAGCTGAAAGGTCACGTCCGCACACGGCTGATAGCCGAGGTAGCCGAACCGAATGTCTTTCGAAACTATGAAGCAGCTGCGATGGACTCCGCCAGGCCGGTGTTGGTACACGTGCTGGTTCCGGCACAGAACACGAGCCTGGTGCAATCGACCATTCGGGAAAAGATCGAAGAGTTGATTTCTGCCCACTTCCTGCAAACGCTGAAAAAGTATCGCCTGCTGGTCACGTTTGAACGACTCGATCCAGATGCTTATGCAGTGGCCCTCAATATGGCATCGATGCGGGAAGTGGAACCGGAAGAGGATCCGGACTTTGGCCCTGAAATCAATATCGATCTCCCGAAGCCAACCAGTAATAACATGCCACCTGCTGACAATGGCCTGATGGTGACAATGCTGACAGCCTGGCTGACCGAACGAAGCAAACTGATCGGGAAGGCAGTCAGCTATTACCGAACCTGGAAAGGGCTTGCATGATTTCTATTATCACCGGGATCGTGGCCGGTCTGGGAATTGAAGGAATCGGTCTATTGGGTGCAAGTGGTGCCAGCAGTTCCATCATTATCAAGCTGATACGACTGGCACCATCGATTATCAGAATCGCCAAAGCGGTCCGATCCAACCCGGATCATTCCCGCCTGCACAAGCAGGCAGATGAGATAATAAAGGAGTTGGAAGTGAAATGAACAATGCCCAAGGCTCCGAAACGCAGAAGACCAACACGAGTTCGCCAGCAAAAGGCAGACAGAAGGCAGTCCTCGACACAGCGAGGATACGGCAGCAAGTGGCAACGCTACCGAGCGGCTTACCTGTCACGAGCCGAGAACGCGCTGTGCAGGATTTGCCAACAGAACGGAATCGTTAAAGCCGCTTCGGTCATTGATCATATCGTCCCGCATCGAGGTGACTGGAAGCTCTTCTGGGACTCGAACAACCATCAGCCACTTTGCCCGCGCTGCCACAATCAGAAAACGGTCCGCGAAGATGGCGGATTCGGAAACCGGCGAATGGAAAGGAATGCCATGCCACCCAGGAAAAAGAAACTGAACCGTGAGGAACTCTCGCAAAAGATTATCCAGATGGAAACCCAGCTGGATCGTGGTAAAAAAAACTATGCCAAAGCGGCAAAACTGTTCGACGAATTGTTGGAGCAAATGAAGCCTGGCGACAAGCTCAAGCTGCCCGATGGTCGCATCTTCGAGGTGATCGATCCCTTCCTTCGCAGCGATGGAACATTGCAGAAAGTCTGGAAGCCAGCAGGAGTTACGCGATATGAGTGGAAAATATCGCACGACTGAAACAGCGCGACCGCCAGCCGTCCTATAGGGGGGGGATCGAGACGGGTACCTCTCCCC
>JALWSL010000471.1 GCA_027080405.1 Planctomycetaceae bacterium | reverse complement strand
CTGAAATGGGCCCTCAACCGCCAGTTTCTCCGGATGAACCGATCAATGCGGACGACCTTTTTGCAGGGAAACTGTTGGGAGGCATGTTGAGCGTTTTCTTCCTGTATACCGTGATTTCCAGCTTGGGGGTTATCTGGTGGACATGCAGGAGTGTTGGCGGTTGATTTTCAGTCGGAAAATACTGTTTTTTGCCTTTTTTTTGCAGATTTCGCAGCCGCCTTGAAAATAAGCAATTTCACGGTGTAATTACAGTTTACACAAAAATCAAAAAGCGATATACAACACGCATTGAAGCGGTGAACACTGCAAATTGGTGCTGGCAACGGCTTCAGGCGGTCGGGGTGCAGGTTCGCTTTCCGATACTTGCAAATCGTAAAATTTCACGCAGACGCATTTGGCGCAGATATGTCTATCTGTATCTTTTACGGCTTGCTTGTGGGGTATCTGAAAAACACGTTTCAAATTGTTTTTTCAAATAACAACACCTGATTGAGGAGAAGGTGAGAGTGGAAACAGAGGAAAAAGTAATTGGTATCGTTAGCGAACAGCTGAACTTCCCGAAAGAAGAAATCTCGCTTGAGAGCTCTTTTACCGACGATCTGAAAGCCGATTCGCTTGACCTGGTCGAGTTGGTGATGGAATTCGAGGAGGAATTCGACATCACCATACCGGATGATGATTACGAAAAGATTAAAACAGTCGGCGATGCCGTCAAATATATTCAAGAGAAAATCTGATTGATGCGCCGGCGAGTTGTCGTAACCGGGTGCGGGGTTGTTACGTCTCTGGGCTGTGAAGTCGCAGAGTTTTGGGATCGTCTCTGCGCGGGGAAAAGTGGTATTGGGCCGATCGAGCGGTTTGATTGCTCCGAGTTCAAGGTTCGTTTTGGGGGGGAGGTCAAGCCTTTCAGCCCCGATGAGCATTTCGATATCAATCCAAAGGAAATTCGACGGATCGATCGGTTTGTCCAGTTCGCTTTGGTTGCTGCCCACAAGGCTGTCGGGCAGTCCGGTATCGATTTCGAGCAGGGCGATCCGTACCGTCACGGGGTCTTTATCGGTAGCGGTGTTGGCGGGTTGAATGAGATAGAAAACCAGCACGATGCGCTCTATAACAAGGGGCCTTCGCGTGTCTCTCCGTTTCTGATTCCGAAAATGATGGTCAATGCTGCCAGCGGGAATATCTCGGTTTACTGGAAGCTGAGAGGCCCCAACAGTGCGGTTGCGACGGCTTGCGCTTCAGCTACAAACGCTTTGGGAGATGCGGTGCGGCTCATTCAGTACGGAACAGCCGATGTCATGATCTCCGGAGGGAGTGAAGCCGGTTTGACACCGATGGGGCTTTCCGGTTTTTCCCGGATGAATGCTCTCTCGAAGAGAAACGATGACCCGGAGAGTGCCTCCCGTCCGTTTGATGTCGATCGGGATGGTTTCGTTCTCTCCGAAGGGGCAGGCGTTGTTGTTTTGGAATCTCTGGAGCATGCCCGGAATCGTGGGGCCGACATTCTTGCCGAAGTTGTCGGATACGGGATGTCAGCTGATGGAACACACATGACTGCCCCCGATCCCGAGGGGAAAGGGGCTGCCCGGGCGATGAAACTCGCTCTGGACGATGCACAAATCGCCCCGGCCAAAATTGATTACATCAACGTTCATGGTACAAGCACTCCCAAAGGAGACATTGCCGAGACGACAGCCATTAAAACGATCTTCGGAAATCACGCCAGAAAGCTTGCCCTGTCCAGCACCAAAAGCCAGTTGGGCCATTTGCTTGGGGCATCCGGCGGAGTTGAATTCGTAGTCTGTGCTCAGGCACTACAGGAGCAGGTAGCACCGCCGACAATCAATCTTGATAATCCGGATCCCGAATGCGATCTCGATTACATTCCCTACGAGGCACGGCCGATGAAGATGGATTACATCCTCACCAACAGCTTTGGCTTCGGGGGGCATAACGCCTGTCTGGTTCTCAAACGTTTTGACGGGTGATCAGTGTAAGTCGGGCTGTGGCGACCATGGCTGGTATGCTCATCTATCATCGCCTTGTTTGTTTTGCCTGGCCAGTTTGCAGGCAAGCGCGATTGCGTGAACGAGGCTGCTGACATCGGCGACCCCCTGCCAGGCAATATCGAACGCCGTACCGTGATCGACCGAGCTGCGAATGATCGGCAGCCCCAGAGTGATGTTCACTGCCTCATCGAAGCTGAGCGATTTCAACGGGATTAACCCCTGATCGTGATACATGCAAATGTAGGCGTCAGTCTGTTTTCGCATGGCGGGAACGAAAGCGGTATCGGCCGGTAAGGGACCGCTGATCTCAATCCCCGCAGCTTTGGCTTTTTCGACAGCAGGCAGGATGATCCTTTCCTCTTCCTGATTGCCAAACAGGCCGTGTTCTCCCGCATGAGGATTCAACCCACATACCGTCAAACGGGGGGAACCGCCTCGGATCGCCCGCATCGCCTGATTGGTCAGGTGTATCACTTCAAGAATCCGTCCGGTGCTTAACCGTTTCGGGACATCTTCGTAAGCAACATGGGCTGTCACCAGCGAACAGGTGATTTTTTCCGATGTGAGCATCATGCAGATGGAGTCCGATGCGGTCATTGTTGCCAGAATCTCGGTGTGTCCGGGATAGGATAGACCCGCCCGGTTCAGTGCTTCCTTGTGAATCGGATTCGTGACAACGGCATCAACATTGCCGCAGATTGCCTGTTCAATGGCCCGCCGAACGTAAAGGTAAGCTGCTTGACCATGCACCTTGTCGATTTCTCCTGGTCGAACGGAATCGCTCTGCAGGCTCTGCATATCAATGAGAGTGGCTTGGGCAACTGAAGCCGGGTTTCTGAGGTACTGTTCCCACGTGATGGAAGGGAGGGAATAATTCCAGCCAAGATGTTGGGCAACCTGTTGCAAAACGGTCGCATCACCAAAGATAAGGGGAACGCAGTCTGTTTTCTCCCGGAAAGAGGCCAGGTATTTCAAACAAAGTTCCGGTCCAATTCCGGCGGGATCGCCCATCGTAATTGCCAACCGCGGCGGTGTTGAGTTCTGATTGGAGTTTGCGTCCATCACCATCTCTGAATGAAAAGAGGAAACGGTAAGCTGAACAGTCTCAGTAAAGTGTAACAGTTATAAGAAAGCGTGTGATTGTAATGTTCAACAGCGGAAAAGTCTTGAGCTTCCGACAGTTTACATAACTTTTTTTATCTGCGCGGGGGAATGACAAACCTGCCAGTCGATGAATACGTTGGGGTTCTTCCCGAGTGGCGATTTGTTTTCTGGGACAGGTTATTTTCTGTGACAGCTTATTTTTGGGACAGGTTGTTTTCAGGGATTAGTCTGAGACATTCAATCGAGTTTACGCGCAAGATGCCGTGACGTTGCGGAGCAGACCGGTATCGGGGTGATGCTCTCTTGGCGGTCTGTCGTCGTCCCCGCCCAGTCTCAAACCGGGCGTTTTACTCAACCGGGTTCAAATATCATGATAGTTTGTGTACAGGATGATGTTGAAATCTGGTTGCAGCGTGTGTGCAAACAGATAGAAATTCCCAATGCCCGACTCGAATTTCATTCCGCCGCTGACAATGATCGGGATCGAAATCTCTCTCACATCCCCAGGCACCACTTCTCACACAGAAAGCGGTTGCGGGAGAAAACACGGCCAATTGCCTGGGAGTCATCCATTCGCAAGGGGCAACAGTCACTGGGTAAACTTTGCGTCCGGATTGATGAAGGTGAAACACTCAACCAGAGTTTTCTGGATGCCTGCCAACTGGCCGATACTCTTTCCCGAATGGCCGCCGATTATACCGAACTGAAAGAATCGTTGCAGAATCTTGGGCAGAGAGAGCCTTCGGGAACAGCTGACGAGCTTCAACAGGTTAATGTTCTTGTTGAACAGACCATGAAGACGGCGGTGAAACTGACGGGCTATCGCGGGGCCGCTTTTTTTCTGTTGGATGAGGATGGGACATCACTACGGCTGAAGCATTATTGTCACCAGAGTCTGGAGGAGTTGCCCCATATCGAACGGGATCTGCGGAACGCCTGTTTTGATCGCCAGGCGTTGATCAGCGATGTCTCGGTTTGCACCGGTCACTCAGAGCAGGAAAAGGAATGGCTGCCGAAATTTGTTACTACGGGCATCTGTTTCAAGGTGGCCACTTCAGACGGCCCGGTGGGAACACTCTGGTTTTTTGATCGGAGATTCCGCACGATCAATGATCGTGACTATCACGTGTTGCAATCGATCGCGGTACAGTTGGGAACGATTCTCGATCGTGTGATTCTTTTCCGGCAAAGTGCGAACCATCGACGGTTGAAAACGGAATTGCAGTTGGCCTCTGCCACACAGCCTGCCCAATTGTTGGAGTATCAATCCCCGGATCAGCTCATTGACTGCTACGGTCGTTGTTTGAGTCAGTTTGATCTCGGCGGAGATTTGTGCGAATTGATACCGCTCGGTCAACGATATCTGTTTGTTGTGGTGGGGGACGCATCCGGAAACAGTATCCCGGCGGCTATGGTGATGACGGCGGTTCGCGGGGCCGTCTACGCGATGATTTCAGAAATTGAGCATCCCCAACTCTGGGGTGATCGGGAAGAGACAGGTCATCTTTCGATGGATGAAAGATTGGCTACCCTCAAAC
>JALWSL010000470.1 GCA_027080405.1 Planctomycetaceae bacterium | reverse complement strand
CCACTTGTGCAGTTCGCGCCGTCCCGTTTGTCCCTTCTGTCGTTGAAAGGAATGAAGCCGATGGAACAAACAGACAATTCTCCGGTGGCAATTGTCACCGGGGCGGCTGGGGGAATCGGGTACACAACCGCATTGCTCCTTGCGAAACAGGGATATCGCGTTGTCTCCTGTGATATCAAACCACCAGCACAGCCTTTTCCACCCGATCCCAACTGGAAACACCATCTGATTGCGGATGTAACCTCTGTCGAGGCCCTTTCGGATGTCGTTGAAACAGCTTCCCAACTCGGAACGATCCGAGCCCTGGTGAACAACGCGGGAGTCGGACTGATCAAACAGGTCGAAGATGTGACAGAACAGGAGTGGGATCACGTCTTGGGAGTCAATCTCAAATCCGCTTTCTTTGCAACAAAACTTGTTGTTCCGCACATGAAGAAAGCGGGCGCAGGTTCTGTCGTAAATGTTTCGAGTAACGCCGGGATACTGCCCAGAGCACATGATCCGGTTTATTCGACCAGCAAGATGGCTTTGGTAGCGATGACACGCAGTCTCGCATTGTGCCTTTCCAGTGACAATATCCGGGTCAATTCTGTCTGTCCCGGACCGGTTAGCAATACCGGAATGGTTGACGACGAACTTAGGCGCTGCCGGGACAGAGAAGCGGCTATGAAAAGGGTTATCGAGGCCTGTCCGCTTGGGGCTGTGCAGGGAAGATTGATAACAACAGACGAAGTGGCACAATCGATCGCCTATTTACTCAGTGATGCCGCCTCCATGATTACGGGAACGGCCTTGACGATTGATGGTGGAAAATCACTCGGCGTCCCACCGGCCAATTCCTGGATATCAAATCTGGATTGACTTTTCACCGGAATCAATCCCGTTGACTGAAGCGAATTAAACCAACCTTACTTGACCCGATATCCCCAACCGGTTAGAAGGATGCGTGAGAGTTTCCTTTTCCCGTACACTGCCACACTGAATGACAGGAGGTCAATGTGGGTGTTCCCGTTTCACAAATGTGGGCTGTTTCTTCGTATGTCCTGAAACAGCGACTGCTCGGACGGCGTCGATACCCGCTCGTTCTGATGCTGGAGCCGTTATTCCGATGCAATCTTGCCTGTGCGGGGTGCGGGAAAATTCAACATCCGGTTGATATTCTGCGGGATCATCTCACTCCCGCTCAATGCTTTGAGGCCGTTGAACAATGCGGGGCTCCGATTGTTTCCATTCCGGGAGGAGAACCGTTACTGCACCCGCAAATCGACGAAATTGTTCGCGGTTTGATCGAACGGAAAAAGTATATCTATCTTTGCACGAACGGTCTGCTGCTGGAGAGGAATCTGGATCGTTTCGAACCGAGCAAATACCTTTCTTTTTCGGTTCACATCGACGGGTTGAAACCGGAACATGACCGAGCTGTCTGCCGGGAAGGTGTTTATGAAAAAGCAGTGTCAGCAATCCGACGGGCCATCGAAAAAGGCTTTCGCGTGACAACAAACAGCACTTTTTTCCGAGATGCCGAACCCAGTCGGATCCGGGAACTGTTTGATGAATTGACATCCCTCGGCGTAGAAGGAATGATGCTTTCCCCCGGCTACGAATATGAAAAGGCTCCCGATCAGGATCACTTCCTGCCCCGCCAGGAAACGATTTCCCTGTTTCAGCGCGTTTTTTCCGTCACGAAAAAGAATTGGGCATTCAATCAGAGTCCACTTTTTCTGGAATTTCTGAAAGGACGCTGGGAACTGCAATGTAGCCCCTGGGGAAACCCCACCTATAATCTGTTCGGTTGGCAGAAACCGTGCTATCTACTTGAAGAAGGGTATGCAAAAACATTCAATGAACTGATGGAAACAACCGAGTGGGATCGATACGGCAGTCAAAGCGGCAATCCCCGCTGCGCCAACTGCATGGTTCACTCCGGTTACGAAGCCACGGCCGTCGAACAAACATTCGGTAGTTGGAAAGGTTTTCTGAAAACCGTCTCCCTCACCCTGTTCGGTTCCCCGGAAACAAAACCGGAACAGGTCTCTCCCCTGATGAACCTGCAAATTGCAGGACGCAAATCGAGTGAGGCAGAGGCCCCCGCAAAAGAAGTTCCGGAGCTGGTTGAATTAAAAATCAAATAGCGTCTGCGCGGCAGTTACTTCATTTTTCAAAACGCTCCAATCAATACTCTCCGACAAAAACCGGTAACGACACAGCCTTTTGCCTTGGACTCTCCCCGGCAGTTTTGTCTCCAACAATTCTTTGATGCCCTGAACGAAAAGACTGTATCCCGGCAAACGCCCAAGTTATACTTGGATTTCACAGGAACGCCGCTGGGCTGGTTTACCGGTAATCAATTTCGCCAGAAATCAATTCGACTTCTGTTCCCCCGTCCCATGCGTTCTCTTCCAAACGATTTTATTGAAATTTTCCGGGCACGACCGGTAAAAACAGAGGACAATCATGTTGACGCTTTCTTCAACGCTGGCAATTGTCACAGTCGGACTGGTGATTGTTGTCGGAGGGATTCTCGGTCTTCGCTTACATGCCTTTCTGGCGCTCATCATAGCTGCCCTGACGGTTTCTGCGTTGACGCCCAAAACAACGATCGAATGGTACAATCTCGGAAAACATCGAATCGACATATTCAAGGTTCAGCCAGACAGGCTGCTTCTGGAGCTTTCTCCCGATATGGTCAACAAACCGGGACGACGTTTTCAGCTTGTTTCTCGCAATCGTGGAACGGGTGAAGTTGAAAGCATTGGCATCGTGGCGATTGCGGAATTTACTACTCAAAAGAACAGAGACGGGCACGATCAGCAATTCGCCGTCGCATCGCTTGTGGTTTCCCCGGGAACAAAGACTTCGGATTTGACAAAACTCCAATGGAAATCGACCTACGTTGTTTCCCCGGAAAACGTCGCGAACTCCCGTGCCGCTTCCAGGCAAACAGTGGGAAATCGGGTCGCGATCAGCTTCGGAGGAACGTGCGTGAAAATCGGAATCCTGATCGCGTTGGCAGCAATCATCGGGAAAATGCTTCTTGACAGCGGGGCAGCGGATAAAATCGTGCGCTGGACACTGCGATTGATCGGGGAGAAAAACGCCCCGGCTTCTTTTGTGCTGAGTGGCTTTGCCCTTTCGACACCGGTTTTTTTCGACACCGTGTTTTACCTGATGATTCCGCTGGGCAAGGCGACCCGGATGCGAACAGGGAAAGATTACCTGTTTTATGTCCTGGCGATTGTCATCGGGGGAACGATGGCCCACTCACTCGTTCCTCCAACGCCCGGGCCGTTGTTCGCCGCCGAAGAACTGGGAGTCGATGTTGGCATGATGATCCTGATGGGAGGACTGATCGGTCTGGCCTGTTCCGTATTCGGCTTCCTTTACGCTCTTGTGCTCACACGTTTTGCCGATCTTCCGCTTCGGGAAACGCCCGATCTGTCTCTGGAGGAACTGGAAAATATTGCCCAACGTGACGAAGAGGATCTTCCCTCCATTTTCATGGCGGTGATGCCGATTGTACTGCCCGTTCTTCTCATCACCGGCAATACCGTCATCAAGGCCATTCTGAAGGGAGTCCCCAGTTCGGAAATTTCTCCTGTGATGCAATCACTCGACCACTTCTTCGAGTTGTTCGGAAACAAGAACATTGCGATGGCAATCTCAGCGGGGCTGGCGATCGTCATGCTCGTTCGACAGATGAAACGGGACTTGACAGAACTGGCGATGGCACTGCAGGCCGCTCTGGCCAGTGGAGGGGTGATTATACTCATCACCTGTGCGGGAGGATCATTCGGAGCAGCCCTGCAGCAAACCGGCATTGCGAATCTGTTTGGTGATGTCAGCGGCGCATCCACGGCAACCATTCTAACAATTGCTTTTGTTGTCACGGCACTGGTTCGTCTGGCTCAAGGGTCTGCGACGGTCGCCATGATTACCGGGGTCGGTGTAATGGCCAGCTTTGCATCTGGAGCGGCACTCGGTTTTCATCCTGTCTATCTGGCCATCGCAATTGGTTGCGGCAGTAAAATGTTTCTGTGGATGAACGACTCCGGATTCTGGGTCATCGGGAAAATGAGTGGTATGACGGAGTGGGAAACACTTAAATACGTTACCCCCATGACATCATCAATGGGACTGTTCGGACTACTCCTGACAATCCTCACGGCGACCATTTTTCCGCTTGTTTGAATTCGCCTGCCACACGCATAGAGCAGCCGATCGACGCCGAATTCTGCACAATTCCTTTCATGCATCATTCTGCTGTTCATCAAGCCTCGGCCTTTAATTTCTCCACAGCGGCTTCATGCTCCGATATCTGTTTTTCCAATTCCGCCACTTCACTGGGGTCATCCATTTGTTCCCTGGCATTGGAGAGGAGCTTTTTCAGTTTTTGCAGTTTCGTACGATGGACGTCCAACTGCTTTTTCTGTTTTTTATTGAGTCCCATGTCATTTCTTTTTGCAGCGTGAAAAAAGGAACCGGCAAGCTTGCGAGTGCGAACAGGCAGACTTGCCGGCATAGATGGCGATCATATTTGATCAAGAGCCTGTTTCAAATCGGCAATGAGATCTTCGACATCTTCGGTTCCGACGGAAAGACGCACAAAGTCCGCAGTGACACCTGTTTGCTCCTGCTCTTCTGCAGAAAGTTGCTGA
>JALWSL010000469.1 GCA_027080405.1 Planctomycetaceae bacterium | reverse complement strand
AAGATGAAGCGAAACTGAAAGCCGCCCAGCAGGCGGTTCCGAAAGCAGATAAACGAATGGCGGCGATGCTTGTCAGACGGGATGCGTTCAACCTGGCGAATTCATTGAAAGAACTGACCGGGCCAACCGTTTCACAATACGTTTTTGGCGTTGGCGTTTTGGGAATGGCTCTTTCAACCATCATCATTTTGATGCTGATCAACGGTTTTGTCGTCTGTGAGATATTCAGGCTGCCTCATGGCGGGATGTACCATCGCGCGGGGTGCTTGATGGCTGGGCTGTCCGGGGCGATGGGGCCGTTCTTGTGGAGCGGAGATGCGAAATTGTGGCTCGCGGTGCCGACTTCGATGTTCGCTTTCGTTCTGCTCCCGATTGCCTACTTCGCCTTCCTGTTCATGATGAATTCAAAAAGTCTGCTCGGCGAGAATCGTCCCCAGGGAATGCAACGCGTTATTTGGAATGTCTTGATGGTAACGGCAACTTCTCTGGCGGCATTCGGGAGTTTATGGAGTATTAAGAGCAGCCCGTATGCCACAGAAGGTTTTCTCGCTTTGGGAATCTTCATTCTGCTGGCGATCATTGTTGGGCTGCTCAAAAAACCGGTGCAAGATGAAGGCTGATGAAACCTTTCATCCTGACTTTGTGTACTGTTTAACTTGGCGCCGTGAAGTGATGCAGTCTGCCGGGTGGAATTTACCCGTAGAAGCATCCGTTTCGATGCACTGTGTCAATTAAAAACAGGGCCGCTTCTGAATGGAGAGCAATGATGGCGAAATTCTGGGGAGCAAGCGGAGCGATTCTCGCATTCCTGGCTGTCGCCTTGGGGGCCCTTGCTGCTCATGGGCTGGGTGAGCGATTTGAAAAATTGTACGCTCAGACTCCTGAAAAAATAGTCGCGGGGCATCCGGTTCCTGCGGCTCAAAAGTATTTGGCGGACTTCAAGACCGGGGCGGAATATCAGTTTTATCATGCGCTGGCATTACTGATTCTCAGCCAGATTTCGCGAGGTGATGGCAGCAAATCACTCCATGTAGCCGGCTGGTGTTTTCTGCTGGGAACCCTGTTTTTTTCTGGAAGCCTGTATCTGTTGACGTTGCTTGCCCTCCCCGTTTTGGGGGCCGTCACACCGATTGGCGGGGTGTTGTTTCTTGTTGGTTGGGCGGTGGTTGCGAAGTTCTTTCTCTCGAACCAATCGAAGGATTGAGCAGGTGTTTTCTTCCGTTAGAGCTAAATCCCCGGTCCCACAGGGCTCAATGATTCTGGCCCGAGTGATTCCGGGACAAAGCGAGTCGATTGGGCAAAGTGAATCAGTTTTGAAAATAGCGAACTGCGTTTTCAAACAGTTTCAGGCCGTCCCCGAATTGTTTCCCATTTTGTGGTGATTCCCGCCGCGTCCATTGGGGATGCTGGGTCGGTTTGATAAACCTCTCCGGATGGGGCATCAATCCGAGCACGCGACCGGTTGGGTCGCTTAATGCTGCGATGTTGGCGATGGAACCGTTCGGGTTGATCGATTCCGGCAGAACGTGATCGCTGATGGTTCCCGATCTGTCGCAGTAGCGCATGCCGATCTGCCCGGTTGCCGACCACCTGGCGGGTAAGGTTTGGTCGCTGACACAAATTTTTCCTTCGGCGTGGGCAATGGGCAATTCGATTGTTTCCATTCCCTTCAGAAACTGGCTCCGCGAATCGTCGCAGACCAAATGAACCCAGCGGGCGGTATATTTCCCGTTGTCATTCCACGTCAGCGTGACCTGTCGTTTCTGTCCATCTGGAGAAACATTCGGAGCATCGTTTCCGGGAAGGATCCCTGCCTTTATCAACACCTGAAAACCGTTGCAAATGCCCAGTGTCAGCGTATCCCGAGAGAGAAAATCATGCAGCATCTCATCGAGTTGTCTACGAATCTGCCCGGCGAAAATGACCCCCGCACCAATGTCGTCCCCGTAACTGAAACCACCAGGGATGCAGAGAATTTGATATTCTTTGAGCCGTTCAGGCTGTTTGGCGAGTTCGAACAGGTGCATGTTGTCGGCTTGCGCACCGGCCAATTCAAAGGCGTAACAGGTTTCCAGGTCGCAATTGGTACCTGGGGCTCTCAAAACACATACGCGGGGAGAAGTCATGAAATCCAGCTTAAAAAATGGGACGATGCTGCAGGCAGCAATTGATTCGTATTCCGTTCATCGGTATTGCCACGGGTGAGCCGGGAAAACCGAACGGCCTCGATTCGGGATTTTGTCGCCAGGTTCCCGGAACCTGTTGTCTGTTTGCATAAGATAGCAATGTTTTGCAGTAATTACAGCGATCATTCGTACCATTCCTGTCAACCGGTACTCAAATCAATTCTTTCATAATCGCTAGTTTCAGAACAATGAACGCATTGTGAATTGGATGATCTGCCCCGCTGCCCGAATGCCGATTGGTTACATGTACGTCTTTCACGATGGTTTCAGTTTTTGAGCGGTATTTGAGCGGAAATATGTTCATGGATTTCTCTGCAAAATCGTTCGCCTCCGCGCAGGCAGGTTTGCTTGTCCTGTTTCTGCTTTTTGTACCGCAACAGATGGCCTCACAAGGGGTTGCAGCTTCACGCGACAGTTTTGATTCTGCCGATGCGGGGGCATTCGACATCTATCAGGGAGCCATTCCGATCAAGGAGTATTCGTTTGAGGCGGGTGAAGATCTCGATTACGATCGACAGCCGGACGATTGGATCAGACGCAAAGGGGCCGATTTTCGCAACTATGTTCTGTCAGAAATCGACTACAGCCATGCAGCCAGCGGCAAGCGGAGTTTACGGATAGATATTAATGGGAGCGGGGCTGTTTACTATTCACCTGCCCTGCTCATCGACTCGAAACATTCGTATGTCATGCAGGCATCCATATTGACCCGGGGAATGAAGTACGATGCGGCAGTTGTATCGTTCTCTTTTCTGAACCATCGCAAACAGCGGATCAGGCGGGTGGTGACGTCACCAGTCTCGGGCACGCATAAGGAATGGGTACAATTGAACCTGCCGCCGATTGTTCCTGATCCGGATGTCAAATATATCGTTGTCGGCTGTCACATTATCCACAGCGACGATATGGATATCAGTGGTTCTGCCTGGTTCGATAATATATCGATCGGGAAACTGCCCCGGCTCAGTCTGGTCAGCAACTTTGAAACACATTTTCGGCAAACCCGTTCCAAGGTCACGATTCACAGCAGTGCAACCGGATTGGACCGGTCGCATGGCGACGAACAGTACCGATATGAACTGCGATTACATTCCGAAGATGTCAATGGAAATATCCTGGATCGAACATCCCATCAATTCAGTTCGAAAGCTGACCAGGAAAAGCCGGACGAAACCAGTTGGGATCTGGAAGTGTATCCCCCCGGTTATTATCGTGTTCGAGCTTCCCTGTGGCGAAATGGCGAGATTATCGTTCGAAAACGGACCTCGTTCGCTGTTTTGAATCTGGTCGGGAATGCTCCCTCCAGAGGAGAGTTCGGCTGGAATCTTTCCGGTGCCCGAAATCATATCCCGAATGCCGATCTGCTGGCTATCACAAGGGAGTCGGGGATCAACTGGATCAAGACTCCCGTTTGGGAAGACGCGTTCTCACTTCATTCGAGTGAATCGGGACATCTTTTGACGGGCCTGCGCAACCAATCGATTATCCCTATCGGTATGCTGGTCAATCCGCCGGAAAAAATCAGGAAAAAGTTTGCAGAACAGTGGACAGGCATCAGCGAATTGTTCACTGCTCCCCCGATTGTGTGGAGACAGGAAGTGAATCAGGTGATGGCTCTCTATTCTCCGACGGTCACGCGCTGGCAACTGGGAAACGATGAAGACACGAGCTTTGTCGGGATGCCCCACTTTAACGGGACAATGGATAAAATTCGAAAAGAGCTGCAACGGATCGGCCAGATCAGGCAACTGGGGGTTCGTTGGAACGTCGGTTCTCCTGTCGATTCAAAACGCTCGCTGAGCCGGAATTTTCTTTCCATCATCTTCGACGAAAATGAAACGATCGAAACGATCTCGAAGTCGGTGAAGAGTATCCACGCGGCTAACTATGAAGCCTGGGTTGTTGTCAAAGCCGACAAGGTGGGCGTGGACAATGATCCCGACAAGCGGGCCAACAGCCTGGTGAAACGTCTGATCGACGCCAAACGTTGTGGGGCGGACCTCATTTTTTCCTATGCTGTGTTCGACAAGCAATTCGGTCTGCTGAAGCCGGATGGCTCTCCGACGGAACTGTTTCTTCCCTGGCGAAGCATTGCCCTGGCGCTGAATGGAAGTCGATATGCCGGATCGATCCAGTTGCCAAACAACAGCACCAATCACATATTTCTGCGGGATAACGATGCCGTGATGGTTCTTTGGAATCAGGAACCAACAGAGGAGGAAATTTACCTCGGGGATGAAGTGGTTCTAAAGACAATTTGGGGGGATGAATCGCTTTTGGCCGGCTCTCCGGAAAATGGCCGCCAGAAAATAATGGTCAGCGATGTACCGCAAATACTGACAGGATGCTCTCGGGAACTGGCCATGTGGAGGATGGGAGTCCATTTTGAAAAAGGGAGAATCGCCAGTTCCTCCGCAGAACATGAAGACAACATCGTGATAAAAAATTCGTTTCCCTGGAGTGTGCGGGGAAAAGTTCAGG
>JALWSL010000468.1 GCA_027080405.1 Planctomycetaceae bacterium | reverse complement strand
CCAGTTCCAGCGCGTCGTTGAACGCCTTGGCTGATTTCACTGCGTCTTGCCCGGTCATCGCATCGCAAACCAGAAGCACCTGATCCGGCTGCAATTTGTGGTCGATCTGAATCAGCTCCTTCATCAGATCATCATCGACGTGCAACCGGCCTGCGGTATCGAGAATGATCGTGTCGATCGCTCCCCGTTTTTTCGCGGCTGCGACTCCGTTTTGGCAAACTTTGACGGGGTTTGTTCCTTTGGGATCTTCTGCATGAACAGGCACACCGACCTGTTCTCCAACCATTTTCAATTGTTCGATCGCGGCAGGGCGTTGAAGGTCGGCTGCGACCAGCATCGGCTCGCGTCCTTCTGCCTGCAACATTTTGGCGAGTTTACCACAGGTGGTGGTTTTACCACTTCCTTGCAACCCGCACATCATGATGATGGAGATGCCCGACTTTTTGAAGTGAAGCGAGTGATCGACTGGCCCCATTAACGAAATCAGTTCCTCGTGGACAATCCCGATGATCTGCTCACCCGGCTTGAGCGATTTGAGGACGGATTCCCCCAGCGACTTTTCCGTGACCGATTTGATAAACGAATCGACTACTTCATAACTGACATCCGCCTCCAGAAGTGCCTGCTTCACCTCCTGCATGGCCTCACGGATGTTTACCTCGTTGATGCGCCCCTTTTGCATCTTGCCGAGCGCGTTCCCCAATCCCTTTGTGATCGATTCAAACATATCAATATTGCCTGTTCTGTTCTGGGCAGATTCTTAACCGAAGAGTGCGGGATTTTACTCGAAATGGCTGTGAAATCAAAGTCTGTGGAGTCCGCTTCAGTCTCCCTGATGGTCGTCCGATTGGGCGAGTTTGAATCTTTGCCGGATAATCCGAACTTGTTCGGCTTGCTCTTGTCCTGAAAAGTTGTAGATTGGTTGGAAAACCCACCCTGCCGAAAATAGCAGCTACTCAGATACAGACATAAAGGTTATTGATGAGCGACAAACAGAATCTGTTCAATAAAGTTTGGGATCTGCACACCGTGAGCACCTTGCCTTCCGGGCAAACGCAGCTGTTTGTCGGTTTGCATCTGATACACGAAGTCACTTCTCCGCAGGCCTTTGCGATGCTCCGGGAACGGGGTTTGAAGGTAATGTACCCGGAACAGACCTGGGCAACGGTTGATCATATTGTCCCGACAGACAATCAGGCTCGTCCGTTTGCGGATGATTTGGCGGAAGAAATGATGTCCGCCATCGAAAAGAATTGCCGGGAATTCGGGGTGACGCTTCTTGATCTCAATGATGATCGGCAAGGGATCGTACATGTCGTCGGTCCGGAACAGGGCTTGACGCAGCCGGGCCAGATCATCGTTTGTGGCGATTCACATACATCGACACATGGCGCCTTCGGCGCGATCGCATTTGGCATCGGCACCTCGCAGGTGGCAGGCGTTCTCGCAACGCAAACATTGGCAATGGGAAGGCCTAAGGTTCGCAAGATCGAAGTCAACGGCGAATTGGCTCCCGGTGTTTACGCGAAAGATGTCACGCTGCATATCATTCGCAAGCTTGGTGTGAAAGGGGGCATCGGTTACGCCTATGAATATGCGGGCGATGTTTTCGACCGCATGACAATGGAAGAACGGATGACCGTCTGCAACATGAGTATCGAAGGCGGAGCCCGTTGTGGTTACATCAACCCGGATCAGGCCACCATCGAGTATCTGCGGGGAAGGCCGAATGTCCCCCATGGCGAAGAGTTCGAAAAAGCGGCCGAGTGGTGGCTTTCCCTGGCGTCTGGCCCTGATGCAGAATATGACGATGTCGTGACTTTCGATGCAGCCGAGATCGAGCCAACCGTCACGTGGGGGATCAACCCGGAACAGGCTCTCGGCGTGAGTGAGGACATCCCCAAAGCAGAGGACTTTCCACAAGAAGAACAGGCCGGGATCCGTGAGGCTTACGAATACATGGATCTGCAACCAGGGCAACCAATTGCAGGCGTCAAGGTGGATGTCACCTTCATTGGTTCCTGCACAAACGGACGTATTTCCGACCTTCGTGAAGCGGCCGCCATTGCCAGCGGGAGAAAAGTGGCAGAGGGCGTCAAGGCTCTTGTCGTCCCCGGTTCGCAACAGGTGCTGAAACAGGCCGTCGCAGAAGGACTCGATAAAATTTTCGAGGATGCCGGTTTTGAGTGGCGAGCTGCCGGTTGTTCAATGTGCCTGGCAATGAATCCGGACAAGTTGAAAGGGAGAGAGGTCTGTGCCTCTTCGAGCAATCGAAACTTCAAGGGCAGACAGGGTTCCCCTACGGGCCGCACTTTGTTGATGAGTCCTGCCATGGTGGCCGCAGCGGCGATCAACGGCCGTGTCAGCGACGTGCGCGAAATGCTCGAACCGGTGGGAGTTTAGCACACCGGGTGTTTGATGGTATGTCAGAACTGTGTCTGGCGACTTTATCCGGTATGAAGGAAATCGATTCACTGTCAGACGCAGCCTGAGCTACAGCAGCTCAACAGAAAGATCTCAATCATGAATGAAATTAGACAGGTAACAGGTTGTGGCGTTCCGTTATTGCTGGATGATATTGATACCGACCGCATTATCCCGGCCCGTTTTTTGCGATGTGTCACTTTTGACGGACTGGGCAAGCATGCGTTTGAAGATGATCGCCAGCAGGACCCGAATCACCCGTTCAATAACGAAAAGTATCAGAGCGGTTCGGTGCTTGTAGCCGGACGCAACTTTGGTTGCGGTTCTTCGCGCGAACATGCTCCGCAATCACTGATTCGTTGGGGGATCAAAGCGATTATTGCTGAATCGTTTGCAGAAATCTTCTTCGGCAACTGCACCGCACTTGGAACACCAGCGGTTTGTGCAGGCAGAAGCGATCTGGAAAAGCTGGCTGAATTGATTGAAGAAGATCCGAGCCGGGAAATTACCGTTGATGTCAAGTGAAATAGAGTGATCAGCGGATATTTCGAATGCGGTATCACCATCCCGGGTTCTTCAAGCAACGCCCTTCTTTCCGGTGAGTGGGATTTCATGGATCTTCTGTTGCAAAACGAAGACGCGATCAAGGAAACAGCGCAGAAGATTCCGTATTTGAATCACTTTGTAACACAATGACAAAGCTGCTTGCTCCGCCATTGCAAGCAACAATTGCAGCCAATAACGGACCTTGGCAACCGACATTTACACATTACGGAGTGAAGCCCACTACGGCAAACCGCAATGCCGGGGCTTGCTTCAGCCTGCGGCATCATGGCGTCCGCTGGAACAGGTAACCGCATTTATTCGGCAGCGATTCCGGTAAAATAGTCGGGCTCCTGTCCCTGCTTCCATTTGATATTGCAGCCGATGCTTGGCTTTTGCAATTCAGGAACTGGTTGACCGGCGAGAACGGCATCGCAGGCTGATCTCAAATCCGCACCGGTCACTTCAATTCCGTTGCCGGGGCGACTGTCATCGAACTGCCCCCGATAGGCGAGTTTGTGATTCTGGTCGAACAGAAAAAAATCGGGAGTACAAGCGGCACGAAACGCCTTGGCAACCTGTTGAGTTTCGTCATACAGGTACGGAAACGTCCAGCCCGACTTCTTCGCCATTTCAGCCATTTTTTCGGGGGCATCGGCAGGATGTGTCGAAACATCGTTCGAACTGATTGCAATCACGCTCAGTCCTTTTTCCTGATATTCACTTCCGAACCGGGCCAATGCCTGCTGCAAATGAACAACAAACGGGCAATGATTGCAGATAAACATCACCAATACCGGCTTCCCGGCAGGCAGATCGGCTGTAGAAACCTGTTTCCCGTTGGCATCTGGAAGTGAGAATTCGGGAAGATCACTCCCCAAAGGGAGCATTGTTGAAGCAGTCATCACCATAATCTTTTCTCCTGTCTGGTATTACTTTCCGGGGGGAAATTCGGGGGGATCGGCCTACTGCCTGCTGTATTCTGTTATCCGGCAATACGACAATTCCGATAATTCTGACAATTCCCATGCTGAGCAATTTCAAGCGTGACAAAGTTGAAAGGCGGTTAGCGCTTATGCGCCTCGCCTGGCAATTCGTTTTCATTATAAAATCGGTGAAAGCAATCTGGCGATCGATTCACCGATCTGTTTCCAAAGTTTGCGCTTATTCCACTCCTCAAGGCTTAACTGGCGTGATTGCTTCAGGTAGAGATATTGTTGCCTGACAATCGGTTTGGTCGCTTCATGGCCGAACAGTATCAAATTCAGCTCCAAATTCAATGCAAAAGACCGGATATCCATATTGCTCGTTCCAACCAACGCGAATTCTCCATCGATGGTCAATGTTTTTGAATGTAATAAACCGGGTTGAAACAGATGAATTTCGACTCCCTGTTCCAACAATCCCTGATAGTAGGACCGCTGGGCCGCACTGACGAGAATCTGATCGGAGCGTTCAGGCAATACCAGAATAATATGGACGCCGCGCAATCTCGCTACTTCAATCGCCTGTAACAACGAGTCATCAGGGACGAAATAGGGAGTCGTGACGATGACTTCCTTTGAAGCATGATAGACAGCAGCAACGAGCAAACGTTGTAGATTCTGAATTTCGTAGGTCGGCCCACTGGGAAAGGTTTCCAGGGTGATGTTGCCGGTTTCAACTGGAGTGGGAAAAATATCCTTCCGGTCCAACTCCTGATGAGCCGAGGCGAACCAGTCGGTACAAAAAACCGATTGCAGTTGCAGAACGATCGGCCCCGTTAATCTCATCATCAGATCGTGCCAGGCGATCTGTCTGGTTCCGTAATCCGCATTAACAATATTCTGGGAACCGGTATAACCGATCTTCCCGTCGATCACCGCGATTTTCCGATGGTTGCGCATATCGATACGAGCCGCCTGACGACGAAACAGATTCACTGGAAGAACCGCATGAATTTCGATTCCTGCCTTTCGAAGCGATTTGGCCTGTTTTTTCAAAAAGGAACGGGAACCGACTGCATCGACAAGTACCCGGCATTCAACCCCTCGCCGTTCTGCTTCAATCATGGCATCGCAAACACGTTGGCCAGTCTGATCGTCTCGCCAGATGTAAAACAGCAGGTGCACGTGGGATTCCGCCTGATTGATATCTTCGATCAGCCGGTCGATTGTTGTTTCTGTTTCCGCGATCAATTCGTATTCATTGCCTCGCAGTACAGGCATTTCACTCAATTCTACGAGGAGTGAATGATGGAATCGGTTCGCACTCCTGCTGGAAGGATTAACACAAAAATCCTGCAGAAGCGGCCAGATATCCAGAGTCAGACTTCTTCTCAGCGACGCAAATTCTTCGATCCGTTTTCGCGGAAACTGGTTGTTTCCCAGAACGATGTACAATCCCAGTCCAATAAATGGCTGGAAAGAAATAATTGTCAACCAGGCCAAAGCAGTCGGCGGACGGTGTTTCATGGCGATGACGGGCAACATCACCATGCGGATCGACCATTCCAGAAGCAGAAAAACAAACGATCCGGTGAACATGAAAGTAACCCAATTCGCTGGCCAACAGGGAGTATCCTGAAAGGTATTCACCCTGACAGGGCGTTCATCAAAACAGAGGGAGCCTGACGGAATTCGCCTTTCTGGTTCCGCAGACATTATCAGATATTCCGCTAAAAGGGAAACCCGAGACCACTGCATCCCCTGCGCTGTATCTTTCCCGTAATATCAACTTTTTTTATCATGAACAGGAAATGAATCGCCGAACTTGGTAACTTGATAGCACGATAGATAGGGATTGGTTTCGGAAATCCGGGGATAACAATTCGCTTTTCAATTGAACTCATTGAACTCCGAGGTGATCAGATAATGAATAAATCTCTCAGTCTTGCTTTGATTCTCGTCATGTTATTTTCTGTTTCCGGCTGTGAACCGAAACAGCAAGGCGACTCCGACAGAACGACTCTTGCTTTCATCACCAACGGGCCGGCCAGTTTCTGGGATGTTGCCGAGAAAGGGGTTCAGGCAGCGGGCAAGGAATATGATGTCGACGTCAAAGTATTCATGCCGACTGATGATGTCGCCGGTCAGAAGCGGATTGTGGAGGATTTGCTCGTCGATGGCATTGACGGTATCGCGATCAGCGCGATCGATCCCGAAGGGCAGCGCGACCTGCTCAATTCCGCGGCTGAACAGACCAACCTGATTACTCATGATTCCGATGCTCCCCATTCCAAACGGCTCTGTTACATCGGAATGGATAACTACGATGCCGGCCGCATTTGCGGCGAAGTTGTTCGAGAGGCGCTTCCAGATGGCGGGAAAATCATGTTATTCATTGGACGGATCGATCAGGACAACGCGAGATTGCGCCGCCAGGGAGTGATTGACGCCATTCTCGGGCGCGAGCCGGACGCCAGCCGTTTTGATGAACAGGGAAAACCTGTCACACAAGGGAAATACACCATTCTCGATACCAGGGTAGACGGTTTCGATTTTGCCAAAGCGAAAGCGGATGCCTCCGATGCGATCTCCAAATATCCGGAAATGAACTGCATGGTTGGATTATTCGCCTACAATCCCCCTTTGTGCCTGGAAGCGGTGAAAGAAGCGGGCAAACTTGGGAAAATAAAGATTGTTGCATTCGACGAAGACGACACCACGTTGCAGGGCATCGTCGATGGTGAAATCGTGGCAACGGTTGTGCAGAACCCGTACATGTATGGTTTTGAATCGATTCGTGTTCTTGCAGCACTCGCCAGGGGCGAAAAGTTGCCAACTATCCTTAAAGCCAGTCAGGGGACGGTTGTTCCGAATGAAAACAAAATCCTCTTCCCGGCTCGTGTCATCAAAAAGAATCCTGATCCGGCTATCTCTCGTGAGGTTGAGGTAGAAAAATACTGGGCCCGCCTGAAAGAGCTGACCCAATAGTTCAGATCTGTTGATGGAAACTGTGCGCTGCGACCACATTGTATCGTCGTGATAGCCGTGCTACAGGACAAGGCCGAACAAACGGTGAACGCGAACTGGTACGGAATTGATGTCTCAGAAAGAAAACCATCTGGTAAATGTATTTACGGGCACGCTGTTGGGAGCACTGCTCGGGGCCGGTCTTGGGCTTGGTGCGTGCACATTCATCTTTGAGGGGCCGCTGCTTTTTATGGGCGACACGATGCTCGCTGGTGCAATCACATGCGGCGTCCTCGGATATTTTCTTGGGGAAGAGTTTATCGAGTGGCTGAAGGAGAACTGGTGGTGGTTCTGGTAAAGACCTCGCCACCGACCGCATGGTGCGAAAGCCGAAAAAATGACCAAGGCACTTCAAGGCCGGTGTACAACCCTCCCTAATTTAGCGCCAGTCGCCCGTCCTACCACTGCATACAGAAACAGCCATCTACGTATACGCCTTCGGACATTCGCCATTGAAATACGCTGAAGAACATTCAGCTTCAATTCAGCTGTTTGAGATTAGAAGTCGCCAATCCGCTCTCCGCCATTACGGGTCGACAGGTTGGCAAGGGTTGTTTTGTTGATGGTCTTACTGATCGACTGCACAGAACCATCGACCATCGCGAAAATCACGATGCCATCATGAAAACTTCCGAAAGTAAAAACTTCATTTCCACCACTTGAAGATGAAGGCCCGGTTCCGGCCAGAATATCATCAAACGGCCTGGAGGAATTATCGGCCTGATGTGTGTTAAAGGTGCAGCAACTCAAACCGTCGCCCCAGAAACCGAAAAGCGAATCTCCGATGAACAGCGTGTTGGAAGTTCCGTCGGAAACATCCCGAAAAGAGACCGAGCTGTTACGATACAGCATTCCGTTGGCGACTGCGCCTCCAGAAGAACCGGGCGGGTTTCCCCGTCCCGCAACGCCACGGTACGTGGAGAAAGCGAAGCCCTGCGGTCGAACGGTAGGCAAAACCGCACTGGGACAGACATAACTTTCAATCTCGATCTTGATTCCTGCAATGTTGTTTGCATTGGGGGTACCACTAGGACCTATCTTGAAGTTGCGTGTATCGATGCCTGTTTTCACATCCGCCTCTACCTGGGCAAGCATCAACGCCTGCCAACTCCACAGGTTGTCGATATTCCAGCGTGAGACCTGGTAGCCCGGCTTGCCATCAAGATTGAAAATGGCTGGCTCGCTGAAAGTGACGGGAAGTGACAGACTGAACTGATTCTCCAACGCGGCATAATCGATATTCGTGCCATCGATAAATCCATCGCCATCTGCGTCTTCATTGACATCAGCGACCCCATTATTGTTGACATCACCGACTGGTGGACGGATATAGCCGGAAGGAAATGTCCCATGCGCATCAGCATAATTATGGGCAGCCAAAGCCAACTGCTTGAGATTGTTGATGCAGGAAGACCGCCGTGCCGCTTCGCGGGCACGTTGGACAGCAGGGAGCAAAAGCGCCGCGAGAATTGCGATGATCGCAATCACAACGAGAAGTTCTATCAGAGTAAATCCCCGCCGCCGATCTGCGGTCTGTGTTTGATATAAGGGCATCTCTATCTCCAAGGCTATATTTCCAAAAATGATCCCACTCTTTTCGACGACATTGGCCGAATTCCGGCTTCCCTCGCTTCTCAGCCCGCACCCGATACTGCAGCGAAAAACAGCCTAACCGTCTGTTCTCCAGACTACGTCCAGTCTATCATTGTAAAATCGGTTTTGCAAATCCCGATTCTCCCAACAGCCATCTTCTCCCTAAAAGTTCCCGCCGACTTGGAGTTGTACTGTTTTATCAATACAGCTTTATCAAAACAGGCCCAAAATTTGAGGCATCAAGGGAGATACGTCTTTCGTCGCATCTCTGCGTCGCAAGCATGCGCACCCCTCCCCCAAATAGAAACGTATACCACGGCGAGCAATCTACAAAAAAAGTGAACCAGCCTCTGGTTGTTGCCTTACAGCCGACCAGTGAAATATGAACTGTCACCATGAAGCATATCATCGTGACTCGGATAAAGCCACATTCGGGAATGTAGTCATGTGCACCAGTGCCTGTCGTTCCAGTTATCAGGCCTGTTTCGTCCATTTCGGTGAAGCAAAGACTGCATCGGCAAGTCGAATACTTGCTCTGAACCGAGTGGCAGCGAGATAAGCAACCTGGCAGCGTTATACGACTCTTCCGAAGGACATCAGAGTGATGTCATCGTTTTGCGGCCTGCCGTTGGCATGGCGTTTGACATCTGCCAGGACAGCCTTCCCGAGTTCGACAGCCTTGGGAGGCAAGCCCGCAACAAGCTCACGCAGGTGTTCCATACCAAAAAGTTCGTTCTGGTGGTTCATGGCTTCACTGACACCGTCAGTAAAGAGAGTCACCACTTCTCCTGGTTCCACGATACGAGAATCCGCTTCGTAGGAATAATCTTCCATCACGCCAATGGGAAGCCCAATGGTATCTTCCGGGAACTCGAAAATTCCCCCATCAGGCAGGCGAGAAACAGGTGACATATGCCCGGCGTTTGAAACATGCAGTTCGTTGGTTTTCAAATCGAGAATCATCAACACAAAGGTAACGAAGCGCCCTTCGCAGGCGCGAACACACATGTGGTTGTTGATTTCCGAGATTGCCTGTTGCACATCCTGGACGAAAATCATCGTACTCCGTACGACACTGGAAAGCCGAGCCATCACCAGTGCGGCGGCCACTCCTTTCCCGGCGACATCACCAAAAGCGAAACAGATTTTATCATTTTCAAGCGGGATAATATCGTAATAGTCTCCTCCCACCGCCTGGGCTGCCTCGTACGAGGCAAACAGTTCGTAACCTTCAATGACCGGCAAGTCTTCAGGAAGCAAGGCATGCTGAACGCCCCTGGCAATAGCCATTTCGCTATCCTGCTTCTGTTTTTCAGCAAAGGAAACCATCAGCTTTGCTGATTCGTAACTCAAAGCTGCCTGCCCAGCCACAGCCAAAAGCAAATCGAGATCTTCCTGTACGAACTGTTTAACCGGGTTTTGAGTATCGATATTGATAATGCCAACCGGTTCACCCTGCAAATCGAGCATCGGCACGCACATCATCGAGCGAATCGTCAAGTTCGAAATCGACTCACTGGCATCGAAACGGGAATCGGAAGCGGCATCAGCGGAAAGAATCCCCTTTCTCTCCTCAAGAACGGTATTCAGTATTGTACGGCTCAATTTGACGGAATCATCATCCGAGGCCCCCCGATGCTTGATGGCGTGCGGGACCATTTGTCCACTCTGTTCATCCTTGAGCAAAATACATCCGCGGTCTGCATGAGGGAAAATACTGAAAAGCGTATCAAGTATTTTCGGAAGCAGCAGATCAAGATCGACTGTACCGGCTAACGAACGACTGATTTCGATAATCGCCTTGAGCTTCGTTTCCGGATGCACTTCGAGCAGCCCAAATCCGGAGGCGTTTTCCCCAACCCCCATGATTGTGGCCGATTTGTCATCCTCAGCGACATCTACTTCAAATGCGGCCGCAGAGGCTATTGAGGAAGGAGAGGCGGATTCCTCCGCAGATATTGATTCGTAACGCAGAAGCATCGGTCCCAATTTAAGGCGATCGCCATGCTTGAGAAGAACAGGTTCTTCCACTCTCTTTCCGTTGACAAACGTTCCGTTCCCGCTTCCCAAATCTTCGATCGTAACACGATCCCCCTGCTGAACCACTTTCGCATGGCGACGGGAAACCATGTTCGAATCGAGCTGCAACCCGCATTCAGGCAAACGCCCCAAAACAGTAACTTCTTCAGTCAACTCGTGGGGGATTGCCTGCCCTCCCTGAAGAACAACAAGTCTATGCATAAATTTCACTCATTTTCGAAATCATCAACTGACAAACAGAACAGATCGGACTGAAGTTTAACGCAGTGCGAAGCAACATCCAATCCTGGGAGGCGCAACCAACCCCGGTTAACCGGTTTTTCATTCAGTCAATCGGATTTCAAAAGCCGCGATGACGCAGCCAAACCTCTATACAACCACGAACAACCCCACACAGCAGGGCGACCGAATATCGTGCCTGCGACTGCCGTGTGGCCCCTGTCCGATCTGAACAACTCCGTCGGTTTGTCAATTATGCCAAATGAGAAGGAGATTCAACCTTCGTTTTCTGATCGGGCAGCCAGAATTTTTTTCTGCTCGGCATAAGGTACCTGTTCATAGTGACTCAGTTCCATACTGAATGTTCCCTGCCCACCTGTAATACCCTGCAAGACACGAGCGTACTTGGTCACTTCAGCCAGTGGCGCACAAGCTCTGATCACCTGCATTCCGCCGGTCGCAGGATCAACGCCGACAACCTGACCTCTGCGACTGTTCAGGTCGCCATTGACATCGCCCATGTTTTCTTCGGGAACAGAAATCTCCATTGAAACAATCGGCTCCAAAAGAACTGGCGAGGCCTGTTGGGCAATTTCCTGCAAACAATGGCTGCCTGCCAGACGGAATGCCGTTTCGTTACTGTCAACAGGATGGTCTTTTCCGAAGAACAACTCGATGCAAATATCCTGCATCGGATAGCCCCCGAGCACTCCATTCGCCAGGCGTTCACGGACACCTTTTTCTACCGCGGGAATAAATTGATTCGGGATCGATCCCCCGGAAATGCAGTCGAGAAAGGCGAAGTTTTGCGATTTGTCGTAATGGTAAGCGCGAAGGTGCGAAAAGTTTTCCTTGGTGAAATACTCTTCCGGATCAACATCTCTGGAGAGAGGGAAAACCCTCATGTGCACCTCGGCAAATTGCCCTGAACCGCCTGACTGTTTTTTGTGCCGGTAGCTCCCCTCGGCCTTGCCGGTGACTGTTTCACGGTAGGGGATTTTCGGTTGATGGGTAATGATTTCAACGTGATCCCGTTCCTTGAGTCTCTCTTCGATGATGCTTAAGTGCAACTCGCTGAGGCCGTGAATAACAATTTCATGCGTTTGTTCATCCCGACTGACAGTAAAGGTGGGATCTTCGTCTTCAATTTTGTGCAAAGCTCCCGAAATTTTCTGTTGATCGGCTCGTGTTTTCGGTTCCACGGCCAAGCCAACCATCGGCGTGGGAAAGTTCATCGGTGGAAGTTGAATCGCCAGTGAGCCATCGCTAATCGTATCCCCGACTTTCAGGTCATCCACCTTGACCGCTGCAACCAGATCTCCCGGAAAAGCCTGTTCCACAGGTTGATGCTCATGCCCCTGCATATCGAACAGTTGATGGATCTTCAGGGATTCTTTGGTTCGTGTATCGTGAAGCTGTTTCTCTTTTTTCAATACTCCGGAAAAAACACGAATATAACTCAATTTGGAAACATAGGGATCGACCTGCTGTTTGAAGACCTGCGCAACCAAAGGAGCGTCTTCGGACTGATCCAATTCCTGATGCGTTCCATCCGGCATCGTGATGTACCGTTTCAAGGCATCCGGGGGAATGGAGTAATCAGCCAGGCCATCCATAAATTGAGTGACTCCAATATCCCGCATCACACTGGTACAAAAAATCGGTATCAGCAAGCCCGACCGCACACCCGCCCGAACGGCTCTGTTCAACAGATCGCCCTCGATTTCCTCCCCTTCGAGGTACTGCATCAACAGTTCTTCGTCTGCTTCAACGGAATCTTCGACAAGTTCCCGATGACACTGTTGGGGTGAACGCAGAACGCCTTCCGGTATTTCATCGGGAAGATGAATCGTGGAGACAACGTCTTCGAAATCGGGGCCAATACCAACAGGAACATTCATCAGAACACACCGCTCCCCAAAGGCCGCTTTGATTTCTGTCAGGAGCAGATCAAAATCGATATTCTCGCATTCGCATTTCGTGAGAACGATCATACGGGCCAGACCGAGCTGACCGGCCAGAGCGAACGATTTTCGCGTATTCGGTTCGATCCCCTTATGCGAATCGATTGCCAGAACTGCCGTTTCAACCGCGCTCAAGGCGCTGATCACGTGCCCCATGAATTCGGGATAACCAGGTGTGTCGATCAGATTGATACGTAGGTCGTGATGAGTGAAATGGGACAGGTGGGCAGAGGTACTCAACTTGTGATTCCGCTCCTCGTCATCGACATCCAGCAAGCTCGTTCCCTGATCTACCGAGCCCAGACGATCCGTCACTCCTGCCTTGTATAGCAGCATGTCTGTCAACGAAGTTTTCCCCACATGACCGTGACCGATAAGAGCTACATTACGCACAATGGTGTGAGTTGCTACGCTTGCCATGAGAATTCTCCGTTACAGGGGCCAGAAATGTCGTGAAAAAACAGACGAGAACCACTTCGAATGAGTGGGATTTTTTCAACCGGACAACGTCGCTGCATCTCGAGCGGGATGTCAACAATCTCTCCGCTTGATCCGCGCCGTCCTGGCATAGACCGTAAATGAAGCGAAACAGGAAATGAATCCAGACCTGAAACCGTAACATACCCAACATGATCGAATATCACAGGGGAATTATCAAGCCTGTGACGACCAAAAAACGGCACGATAATAAGCTCGTCAATTTTCTCAAATTGAGCATTTGCACAAACTGGGGTGGATATTCAACTGCAGGCGGCATCGCGCACAAAATCCCGCTCCACTCTGGACGTTAAGCCACCACCGAAGGTCCCGATAGTTTTGCAAACAGTGGTCAACCTGCAAATGTTCAACTGACAAAAAGGATTGGCTCGGGACGAAGGAACCTCAAACCGAACAGTTTGAATTGACAGGAGTAATGTTAGCGAAGTGAAATTTCGTGGTTGCTCAGTCGTTCGTATCCATCTGCGGTAACGAGATAGTTGTGCTCGATTCTCATTCCGCCTACTCCTTCGAGATAGGCTCCCGGTTCGATCGTGATGATGTCTCCCTGCTCGAGAACATCTTCGCTGTGAGGGACGATGATCGGTGCCTCCGGGTGGGCCAGGCCGATGCCGTGTCCTGCGTGATGCGGAAACAGGTCTTCTTTTCCGGCTTCCACAAACGGTTTTTGCACTGCGTGATACAAATCCGCCGCGGGAATGCCCGCCTTGATCGCCGCTTCCCCCGAAGCCATAGCCGCCTGGCAGATAGCGAACAATTCCTCCTGTTCGGAGGTCGGTTCCGTCACAGCCATCGTATTGGTGAAATCGCTGCGGTATCCTGAAATGACTACCGAGTAGTCGAGGATGAACAGATCCCCGGCCTGTAGTCTGTAGTCGGTCGGCAACCCTCCCGCTTTGTAGTCGGTCCCGTTGGTAGCACGAAAATCTCCATAGACAATTGCAGGGCACCCAGCCGCTTCGAGGGCTGCATTCTGTATTTCCCGGTAAATCTCGAATTCACTAATGCCTTCGCGAAGAATTTCCCGTAAACGGGCCTGACCGGCATCACACCCTTTCATGCAGCGTTTGGTCAGTTCGATTTCATCCGGCTGCTTCTGGCGGCGCAGCGATCGGAGCAACGTTCCCAGATCGACAGATCGCATCCCCTGGCGGAGATCTTTCACTTCAATATTCGTCGAGTGCGATTCATGATCTGCCCCCAATACTTCCCAGGCACCAACCGGCAACCATTCCGCTTCTACAGCACCGATGCGGCCATAAAGACGCTCGGAGACTTTTTTCAGTGCGCGAAGCAGAGCGTGATCCCGATTGATCACCGAATGTTTGTGATCGTACCACGGTTCCACCACTTCCTCATCGATAAACGGTTCGGATGTTGCAGCCCGCAAGGCAAAATTGTCCCCCAAAAGTGTCGCCCCGCGATCCCGATCCAGAAGAAGCAGGCCCCGTTCACCGCCAGAAAAACTGAGGGGCTGAACAAGAAAATTACACAGATATAGAACATGCCTGGGATCTGCGATAAGGAGCCATTCTACATTCTCAGGCACGCAAGCCCATAACCGTTCACGTCGCTTCAAACAACCTGCTTCTGTCAGCATTGTCAATTCCTGTTCATCAATCGGTGTGAATTATTCTGGTAAGAGTATGAATTTACCGACAAGCCCCGATCCTCGAAACGTGCCCATCCGTCCGGAGAGGAAAACGGAACGGCCCCCACAATCCCCGAAGGCATCGGAAGGAGACTGCCCGTCCGGATTGTCTGTACAAACCCGCTGATTAAATCAGCCCCGCTGCTCTGATGACTCCTGCTGACCGGGCTAGTCCTGCTGCTCGAGCCAGCGTTCCGCATCAAGGGCAGCCTGACACCCTGAACCGGCTGCGGTAATGGCCTGTTTGTAATAGTCGTCGGCGACATCGCCTGCTGCGAAGACTCCTTCAACATTCGTGTTCGTACGGAACGGAACCGTCCATTTGATATAACCGTTTTCGTGCGTTTCCACCTGACCGTCCAGAAACGCGGTATTCGGTGTGTGCCCGATCGCTGCAAAATACCCGGTACAGGCCAGCTCTTCGGTTTTATCCTTGTCGATCGTACTGCGAATCCGAACCCCGGTAACGCCCTGTTCATCGTTACCAAGAACCTCATCGATCACGGAATTCCACTTGACTTCGATCTTGTCGTTTGCCAGAACCCGTTCGGCCATGATTTTACTGGCACGGAATTCATCACGCCGGTGCACAATGTAGACCCTGGAAGCAAACCGGGTGAGGTATGTCGCTTCTTCCATCGCGCTATCTCCGCCCCCGACAACAACCAGTGGCTGATTACGAAAACGGGGAAGCGCTCCATCACAGACTGCACAGGCGGAAACGCCATGATTTTTGAAACGATTCTCCGATTCCAATCCGAGATAGTTGGCTCGGGCACCGGTGGCAATAATGACCGCCCTGGTTTTTACCTCCTCCCCGGAAAGCGACTTCAAACTAAAAGGACGAGAAGAAAGATCGCAGGAGACAATATCATCAGTAACGACCCTGGTTCCGAAATTTTTGGCCTGTTGACGCATCAGTTCCATCAATTCCGGGCCACTGACACCCGCCTTGTGATGCGTCTCGATCAATTCTTTCGCTTTTCTCTCCTCGAAGGCACTACTGAAATAACCGGACAGGTCTCCCGCAGGAAATCCGGGGTAATTTTCCACTTCGGTCGTCTGAGCCAATTGCCCCAATGGAAGCAGGCCGTTCGCGTAATTTTCGTTGTTGATCGCCCCCTCAAACAGGAGTGGTTTCAACTCGGCCCTCGCCGCATAAATTGCAGCTGTCCAACCGGAAGGACCAGAACCAATGATGACAACATTTTCAATCTTTTCTCCAGACATCGCTTCGTTCCTTGATCTCTAACACCCTTTCAGGGTTCGATTTCCTTTCAGGGCTTGAATTCAGAGGCTACCTTTACGCCCCACTCCGCTCACACGCCCTCTACCCAAAACACCGACTCTCCTTCTTAGAGGAAACAGGAGTTGCCCCGGACTCCAAAGGATAATGGGTCAGGCCAACCGATCGGAAACTGCCGTTGCAAGAATGAGCGGAATTTTTTTGTTCACGAACGATAATGGGTTCAACAGATTCAGGCAACTGTAGAGCGGAATTATGGGCGCGAGTGCCAGGAGGCCGGATAACGCCGAAAAGAAAGAAGTGCGAACCATTCAACAGCGAAAATCAGGGACGAAAAAAGTCCGCTCGTGCTCCATTTTTACGAATATGACCAAGTTGACCTTTTCAAGCTTACGAGAATTTAGGATTATTCGCCCAAGATTATTCGTCCCAACAGGGCCGTTTCCATTCCATACCGGATACGGGCCTGTTTCCCGATGACCTGCCCGATTTATCCAACGCCTATCAATCAGGAAGCGATTTTCAGATGTCGATCCGTTTTTACAATTCATTGAGCAAATCAACAGAGGAATTCACGTCTTTGGAACCGGGGGTTGTCCGCATGTATTCATGTGGGCCGACGGTTTACGATTTCGCGCACATCGGCAATTTTCGCTCGTTCCTGTTTGCCGATCTGATCCGCAGGTTTCTGGAAGTCGAAGGGTACGATGTTACTCATGTGATGAATATCACCGATGTTGGTCACATGACGGAAGATCATCTGGCAGACGGTGGCGGCGAAGACAAAATGGAACTGGCGGCCAAGCGACTGAAGGAGGATAAAAAGTCGGGCAAGGTTCCCGAAGGTGCCCTGGAGAACCCGGATGATCCGTATCAGGTTGCGCAATACTTTACCGATGCATTTCTCGAGGATGCCCGCAAACTCGGCATGAAAATCGCCTTTGAATATCCCGAACAGATTCCGAAGGCGACAAACCACATCGAGGACATGCAGGAAATGATCGCCGAGTTGCTGAAAAAAGGCCACGCCTATATCGGCAAGGACAAAGCGGTTTATTACAGCATTGAAAGTTTCCCGGATTACGGCAAACTGAGTGGCAATTCACTCGATCAATTACGGGAAGGTTCCGGCGGACGGGTCGATGAGGAAGATCAATCCAACAAGAAGCATCCCGGCGACTTTCTGCTCTGGAAACCGGATCAGAGCCATCTGATGAAG
>JALWSL010000467.1 GCA_027080405.1 Planctomycetaceae bacterium | reverse complement strand
AAAGCAGTATCCCTGAAACGCTCCCCGTCCAATTCTCCCCCGTAATTGATGCAGTTGGGACAGTCCGAACTGATGGGCATCGAGAATCACCATCAATGTCGCGTTGGGCACATCGACACCAACTTCAATAACTGTTGTGGCAACAAGTGCGTCGAGTGGACGATCGACAAACTGGCTCATCACCTGTTGCTGTTCGTCACGATCCATCTGCCCGTGCACCAGACCGAGACGAAATCCTCTCAGTTCCGTTTGTGAAAGTCGATTGAAGGTCTGGATTGCACCGGCAGGATCGTCCGGATTCTCCGAATCGATATAGGGACAGACAATGTAGGCCTGTCGTCCGGATTGCAGTTTTTCCCGGATGAAATTCCAGGCTTTCTGTTCCACTTTCGGGGTCATGACGCGAGAAGTGACAACCGTCCGCCTTCCGGGAGGCTTATCCGTGATGACCGACAGATCCAGATCCCCATACTGCGTTAAACAGAGACTTCGCGGAATGGGGGTGGCCGTCATCACAAGAACGTGCGGTTCATTCTCTTTCCCTGTAAATCGGGCCCGTTGGACAACGCCGAATTTGTGCTGCTCGTCGATAACCACGACGCCTGGCTGATGGTACTCGACATCCTTCTGGATCACCGCCTGCGTTCCGATAATCAGTTGGATTTTTCCGCTTGCGATCTGCTGGAGGGTCTCTTTCCGCTGGGAAGCCGTCAGATTTCCCGTCAACAGACAACGATTCACCCGACTGTGCAGCAGTATTTGATCAATCGTGTTCCAGTGTTGACGGGCCAGCAATTCCGTCGGAGCCATTAGTACCGCCTGGGAACCGGCTGCAACGCTCGCCAGCATGGCGTAGATGGCAACGACCGTTTTTCCCGCACCGACATCTGCCTGAAGGAGCCGGTGCATGGGGCGATTTTGCCGTATATCTTCCCTGATCTCGGCAATCGCCTGTTCCTGTCCGGGTGTCAATTCGAAATCGAACAATCGACGAATGCGGGCATCTACTTTGGGGGAAACGGCAATAGCCGGGGCGCGTCCTGATGTTTTACGTACCCTTCTGCGGATCGCAAGTCCCAGTTGAAAATCGAGTTGTTCATCGAACACCAGTCTTCTGCGTGCATCCAGAAACTGTTGGACCGACTCGGGCTGGTGCAGCATTTTAATCGCATCACCAAGTAGCGGCAGTTGATAATGTGCGCGAAAGCGTTCGGGAAGGTCATCGACGATCTCGTCAATCGCAAATTCCATCGCGGTTTTGACGACATTTCGAACCGTATCCTGTTTAAGCCCTTCTGTTAATCCGTATTTGGTGAGAACTTCCCCGCGTGCTCCTTCTTCATCTGCATCGAGCCACTGCAGGCGGGGGCTGCTCATTTCCCAGCGGTTATCCCGAAATTTTGGCTTGGCTGACCAAAGCATCCATTGATCGGTATTCAGTTTTCGCAGCATCCAGGGCTGGTTGAACCAGACCCCCTTGACCAGGCCATCATCGGCTCGCAGAAGGGCTGCAGTAAGAGTGCGGCCACGGGAAATCGCTCGACTTTCAACATCAATCACCGTACCGCGAACCGTGTGGACGCGGTCATCGGTCAATTCATTCACTGTCGAGATTTTGGAAAGATCCAGAACATCGCGGGGCACGTACCAAAGCAAATCGCGAACAGTTACGATCCCCAGATTTTCGAACAGGTTCGCCCGATGTTCCCCCACTCCCGGCAAATAACGGATCGGTCGCTCCAGAGAGGGCGTTTCGTGCTGGTTGAAATCGGGATGGGAAATGGGATTGGACATTTAGCCCCTGGAAATGGACACACGACTTCTATCCGCCAGTTGGAAGCATCTGCTTCATGCCTTCCAAGTCATTCATGCTATCCATGTTATCCGAAGCCGTCCCAATAGAACAGATCTCTAACACGCGAAATTACGATGCTTTTTTTTGTTGCACGGTACTGTTTTCGTACCCATACCGAACCATTCCCGCATACTCCACTCTTTCAATTTCCTGCTTCAGTTTCTCACTCCAGATTATTTTATTCGCCGGGTCGGGGCTGACCCCGATCTTTTTGTAATTTCTGATGAAATCTTCATCATAATTGATGTTCATCAGATCCAGAACTTCAATAAGATCATCAACCAGATTTTCCTGTTTGCCAATGAAATTCATGGGAGGCTTCGTGTACCAGCCGAAAAGTTCGGTGACATATCCCGGTCTTCTATGCAGAACATTTTCAATGAACCGGTTGAAATCGGAGCTACCCGTGCCGTTGAGTATTGCATTGGGGTGCCAGTTGCCTGGATCGCATTGATCCCCCCAGTTTTGCCAATTTCGACTGGGCTGGGACATGTACCGGAACCACGATTCATACCATGAAAGCGGATGCCTCACAAAGCAGAACATGAACCCGTCTTTCTTTCGCGATCCGGAACCGTTTCCTCTCCTGAAGGTTCCTGTCATCCTGTTCCAACATTGGCAGGAACGATAGGCGAAGAAGTGGTCGATATCAAGATGTTTCTGCCTCGGTGCAATTTTCTGTCTGACAAGATTCATTTCCTCCAAAACGGAAGTGACCCATTTGCCACCGGTTTTGGGAATATGCAGAAATACAGCTCCATTTTTCAGAACTAAAGCCATCTCTTTTGAACTCTCTCCATCACAAGAACAAAAAGAATGGGGAATGATCATCCAACACCGCAACTCCCTTGAGAGCCTCGCGATTCGGGTCTGTTTTTCAAAAGTTTTACAGAAAAAGATGATTGAAAGGAGGTGTCGGGGATACGGGATATGGGATACGGGAATACACGGTGGAGATTTCGATCTGGTGATCCCGTAAAGGTGGGATATTGATGCAGACCAATCGATTTTTCGCTTCAGAAAGGAACTATTGAAAGGGGAGTCGAATAAATCGTGTCGCTGTTGGGCTCGTAAAATCTCAGACAGGCATGCCCGCTACAGTTAATCGATGAACAGAACAGTTACCATCTCGAATGATTGTATTCAAATTCGTTTAATTGAGCAATTTCAGTATCAATTTGATGCGTTTATCGACCTCCTGTGCCAGGCTGTCCGGGAAGTTCGCCGCTTCTTTTTCCAGTTGTGAGTAAAGCGGCAGCAGGTTTTCCAGTGCATATCGCTCCAGACTGCCCTTGCGAACCGGCTGGATGATGGAAATATTCTCGATATCAGCTGAAATGTCCTGTTGTATGGCCTGATAATAAAGAGCGTCAAGGGCATCCAGACGGGCTTGCCATTCCTGCCGTGTTGATTGCGAAATTTGTACATTTTGCATTTTCTGCGTTTTATTCGCAGAGGGCATCAATAATAACCCTGTCTGAATCAGGCACAATCCGCCCAGCAGCACCGTCAACCAGTTCCTGCGTAAAAATTCAGTCCATTTGCCCGGCTGATCTGCCAGAGAGGGATTTACGTGAAAGCCGCGGGAGAAGTTGCGAAGATCCTCTGCCATTTCCGCCGCGCTCTGGTATCGATTTTCCGGATTCTTCGCCGTCGCCTTCAGAAGAATGTTTTCCAGTGCTTCCGGGATATCAGGATTGATTTCGCGTGGCGGAATCACATTTCCCTCCATGATATTGCGAATCATTTCCGTTCGTTCGACCTGTTCGAAAACATATTTCCGGGTGCACAACTCGATCAATGTCAGTCCGAGGGCGTAAATATCGCTTCTGGCATCAACCTGTCCATGAAAACGTTCGGGGGAAATGTATCGTAATGTTCCGACGACATCATCGGGGGCGGTCAGGGACAGTTCGTTTTCCGATTTTGCCAGACCGAAATCGGTAATCCAGATCACGCCATCACTGTCGAGCAGCAGATTACCCGGTTTGATATCGCGATGTAGCACTCCAGCCTGATGGGCATGGTTGAGCGCCCGGGCAGCCTGCAGGCCGATGCGGGCAATTTGCCGCCAGGAATCGTGTTTCAATATCCACTTGTGCTCCAACTCCGGGGTTTCATTTGGAGAGGTTGTGAAATTGAATTCATCTGCCAGGCTGTCATCGCCTGGTGTGTTGTCCTGCTCTGAAAGCGGGATGCCCTGTTGTTGAAAGTGGCGAAGGACTTCGGTTGAGGTCAGCGGACGGTTGTCCTCACTTAAGCGCAGGATGATCCAGTCGAGACCAACCCCCTGGATCAGTCGCATCGCAAAATAGTAACGATCATTGGACTCTCCAAAATCGATAATCGGAACGATGTTGCGATATGAGAGTTTGGCGACCGTGCGGGCTTCCTGCACAAACCGGTTGCGCCGGACTTCCTGCTGGGAAAATTCCTGCGGCAACACCTTGACAGCGACCCGCCGTTGAACCGTTTCCTGCATCGCTTCATAAACGATCCCCATCCCTCCCACACCGATTTCCCGGAGAAGACGATATTCCCCCAGCATCAAGCCGCTTGAAACATCACCTTCTGCACGAAAGGGATCATTGGCGCCTTGCGAAGAACGGGCCTTTTCCAGAGAAGCCAAAGTCGGGAACAGTTCGCGTATTTCCTCTGCCAAATCGGGATGGGCATTCGCAAATTCCTCGATGCTGACCGGATCCCCCTCACGTTTCCGCTGTAGAAACTCGCTGAAAAGGACTTCCAGAGGATCACGTTGTTCGTCGGGGTTGGACATCATTCACAAACAGCAGACCGGACAGATATCAGACCGGCTGGATATT
>JALWSL010000466.1 GCA_027080405.1 Planctomycetaceae bacterium | reverse complement strand
ACCGTACACAGTTTCGGTCGGGATCGCAACGAGTTGCCCCCGTGCAATTTTCGATGCTGCGCAAGAAACATCAACACCGATTTCGACAGGTCGCTTCATGGGCACGGGAACAATATCAGGACGTCACGGAAACAGAAGGCCGCATTATTGCAGTTCCTGCTGATTTTTCCACTGTTCCCATTGTTCCGGTGTCAGATTATCGGGATTGACTGCCTCGGGAGTTTTCGGAACTGTTGTCGGAATCAAGGATTCCGTGTTGCGATGCGAAGCCGGCTGAATGTTCAATGCGTGTCGGACATTTCCCTCTGACGGAGTATGAACTCCGGAAGCAGTGACGATCTTTCCGGAAGACGATTTAATCTCAGCCAACCAATACCGTGCCTGCTCCAGATCAGGATTGAGTTGCAACGCGCTTTTCAGATACTTTTGCGCCGTGATCGGATCCTGTTTCTCTTTCAACGCGATGTAGCCGACATTGTAGTGAGCATTGGCCTGACCAACGAGATTGGAAAGAGCGGCTGCTGCCTGTTCGTATTGACCGGAACGAGCCAACGCCAGACCGATTTCAAACTTGTATTTTGTCTCCGGTTTTTTCTGAACGGCTTTCTGCAACTCGACAATCGCCTCGGTGTACCTGTTTTGGCTTTCGAGAAATTTTCCGTAAGCGAAATAGGCTTCTGCAGAATCCGGAGCAAGCTCGATCGCTTTGCGGAATCTCTGCTCCGCTTTTTCGGTATGACCAGCCAGTGCATCGAGTCTTCCCAGTCCGATGTTTGCCTCGACCGATTGCGGTTCCTTGGAGATGACCTTTTCGTAGGAAGATCGAGCCTCGGCGATATGCCCGAGCTGTTCCTGCAATTTCGCGTAACTGAGGTGCAACTGGATCGGTTTCTTCAGATCTTTCTCCGTCTTGGGGACAGATTGTGAAACCATCACTCCGGGCGGATAGAGACTGGTCTGTTTTCCCGGTTTTACCTGTTGCTGTTTGGGAGCAAGCAATTGATCAACAGGTTCATTCCGCTTGAAATACGTCGAGGGAGACAACCATGCCAATGAGCCGGAACCACTGCCTGCACATCCAGTAGTGAGAGTCAGAAGCAGCAGTGTCCCACCAAAAATGAAACTCTTGTTATTTCGCATTCCCATTTTCGCAATCCTTTGCGCAGGGCCTTACCACAGAAAAGAGGGCCTCATTGGTCGACCGACGTGCCTACCGCAAGCGTCCTTTGTTGTCGACAAAGCCTGCTACATCACCAATCGGCTTTTTCTGCGTAACCACTAAAATCATTTCAGATTTTTTGGGAAATTGCGTTGAACCGGGAAAATATCTCAAGATAGCCGGGGGATATCAGTCTCCTCCCGAATCGCTCCCGGAGTCGCTGGTTGGAATGTGCGGGGCGATCATGCCATCAAGCCATGCTTTTTGATACATCTGAACCTCAACAGCCGGGCGGGTGATCGGTGAGGTGACATCGAGCAGCACATTCATGGTGCGACCAGTCTGGCTGCTGATCTCCGCCAGATAACTGCTCACACTGGCAAGACGCATGGTGTTGATACTTCTTTCTGTCGAGGCCTGCACATGTAGTACCGGTTCACATCTGGCCGGATTCTGCATCACCCACAAGACATGTTCGCGCCCGGATTTTGTCAGATTATGAGTCACCTTGTCGAAATGATAGTCATAAAGCGTGGTCGCATTTTTCCATCCCTGGTTGATTTGGGCGGCTTCAAAAACCTTGACGATATCGCGATCGTGCTGAACATAAGGAGTTGGCCAGTAGTGAGCGGCGTGAAACTGCTGCATAAACGTCTGCTGGGGATCGGTTGGGCGAGGACGAGGGGGCCACAATTTCCCGTAACGATGCACTTGCCGCGTACCAACGGGCAACGATCCCGTGTAAGCCCACCACTCGGGAGAATACTTTTTCATCCCGTTAACGGTCTGCTTCTGCCAGGGCCATCCCGCACGTGCAGTCTCGGGAACGGTAACAATCCCTGAAAAAAAAGCGAAAAGAATGATCATCGTACAGGATCGTCGCATCGTGCTTGCTCCACCAGAGTTCCCAACTCGTCGAATCAATCAGCCGTTCAGAGCTTTTTTCCTGAATGGATATCCCCCAAATAGCCGAACGGACAAGTGCCGGCTCCCCATCTTCAGACCATGCGCACAAAGCCCCCGATACCTGTCCAGTATCTCTTATCGGCCTTCTGTGCCCTTTCCATCACAAAAAATCAGAACGAAAATGGACGGGAAGCCACTCCATACATCATACATGCGACAGGAAATCGACGGGCCGTGGTCTGTTTGGAATATCTCTCACCTGTCTGGTTTGCGTCGGCTTGTTTGTATGGAGCTGCATGCATCGACTCGGTTGCGCTGACTGGCAGGTAGTTATTGCAACTCAATCTGTCGCAATAATGTTATCTCGGTAATGTTGCCTCGGGATAACATTACCCTGGTGTAAACAGGCAGCGACGGGACGAGTTGCCCCTCCTCACAGACGGAAACAACAGCTTTGCAGACGGAAAAACAGCCCAAAAACAGCCATAATCAGCCGAAATCAGGATTTGAAAAGCACTGTTGGGCACTATTTGGCCTTCACTGGTAGCGGGCCATAAATCGGATCGAAATTGGGCGCAAAACCTTTTCCGTCAACATCGACAAATATCGGATTGGAAACAGCCATGGGACGCTGTTTTCCCCAGGCAGGTCCAAGCACCGGGCCTAATTGAGAATTTTCCCCGGCAGCCACAACGACCAGATGGGCGTCTTCTTTCAGTTCCAATTGCAGTTTCTGATCGAACTTGACCACACCGCTGCGGAACTTATCTTTATGAGTCTTTCTGCCATAATGATGTATTGGATCGGTCTTGCCGTTGACCAGAACAGAGACCCGATCGATATCAAACCAGTTCGGGCACTGCACACGAACATGAAGTTCAACTTTTCCCGATTTCGCGACGACTTCATCACCGGGGATCGCCCGCGATGCTCCGTTGTCCATCGTTTTCAGCGTGACGTTCAGGAACGGGCCATTGGACATGATGCAGTGGCCCTGTTCGGTGGCGTGAACGATCTCCAATGTTTTAATTTCCTCTGGCCGATCGGTTGAACACTTCACCCAATTCCGCAGCCCCCCCGATCCGTGAAAATTGTAATGGGCGTCGGTATTGACGACGCCAGTAATTCGGTAACCCTGGTTGAGCAGTTGCAACCAGTTGATCATCCGGTTGTTTCGAATGCGTCCCCTGTATTCATGTTGGACGGAATGTTCCAGAATCGATTCAAGGGGGTGCAGTTCGATCGCCTCGATAAAGGGGAAAGCCGCGGAGTAACCCCCATCCGGTTGGCCATCCCCATTCCTGTCGAAAAAGAGCCAGCCGATATCGGGGTGATTCTGCTGAACCAGCTTGTCGCTACGATTATCCCACAGAGCCGCGCGTTGGATCTGTTTCTCATAGCTGGTGTCGGTGGAAGGCCCACCGCCGTCCTGTTGGTGCGGTTTGAGAATCAAGGGAAAAACATTTTGATGATTCAACGGCAGCGGGGAGCCGGTCAGTTCCATTCCCGAACAACTGGCCAATTCTTTTTCGATCCCCAGATTTTTGATATGTGAATCGTAGGTATCAATCCGGTTGTGTTCGGTACAGGGAGCGAACTCGATATGCTCACAAAGGAGATTGAGGACACGTCCGAGTTGGCTGGCGGTGTTATCTCCTGAAGGGCTGCTGTGACTGTGAAAATCGGTACTGATCCAACCACGGGTATCAACAGTCCGCTTCAACTGCGGCTTGAGTGACGTTACTTTCTTCGGGCTGATCGTGAAGTCGACGAAGGCCGCATCGTATTCCGGCCCACGAGAGATGATCGCTTCATACTCTCCGACAGGGAGAAGGATTTCTTCGCGTCCCTGGTGAAGATAGAGCAGATTCTTCACGCGACGATGGGCGGATTCCGGAGCAAAGTCCAACCGAATCGCCCCTGACGATCCAGCCTTGCCTCTTAACGAAACCTTGCAGGGCAGGAACTGCTGTTGGCCATCGCGAACCTCCAGTTGCAACGTACCGACCTGCAACGTCGAGTTCATATTAAACAGGTTCACCCCCTCGGTAACCGTGAGTTGAACCCGATCGAGTACCGGAACACCCTGGAAAGAGACCTTGGCGGTGTAGTTTCCTGCGGGCAAGGCTTGATCAATGCGGCCACTGCCATCGCTCCAGAGTGTGCCCGCGTATTCCCCCATTTTTGAGAGTTCAACTCTCGCACCTGGCAACGGTACTCCTGAGGCGAGAATGGTGATGGCTGTTGTGCCAGGCGTACGACCGGATAATTTTTCCCGATGCGCCTGGATATCGCATAAATCGGATGCCACGTGCCAGACAAGTCGGTGTGTGAACTGTTCACCCGGTTTCAAAACAGTGGCTGGCTTGCTGCCTCGACTGCCGTAACGAAGCAATGATCGGCGGGAATCGCTGCGGGATGAAAAAGTCCTGTCAGGAGAGGAAATCCCGTACGCCTGTCTCCAGAATCGGTCATCAATCCAGAAGAAATGCCCTGTTCCGTTGGGAGATTTTCGCTGGTCTTCCTTGCCCCCGTCGAGTCGAACCTCGTCCATCAGAAAAAGAGGTATTTCAACCTCACCCGTGTTTCGAAAAGATTGCTCAACGAACAGTTCACGGG
>JALWSL010000465.1 GCA_027080405.1 Planctomycetaceae bacterium | reverse complement strand
GATGGAAGAAACTGGTGAACCTGAATGCTTCTCATTTTCCAATATGCTTTCCAGGCGGGTTCGTCTGGTGCTCGTTAAAATCAGACGATTGGCAAGTTCCCGAAGAACTGATGTTTCTGTGCGAACGCTCTCTCGCGGTTCTCCCACAAAAGGGCTCATCTCTCGAAGTTGGACGAGTTCTTTTTCCAGGGAATCTCGTTGCTGTGTCAGGGCAATCTCCTGTTTTTCCAGCAACTCAACAGTTTCGTCAGATGCGCCTTGTTCAATTTCCTGAAGATACTGCTGGTAACTTTTGATAATGGCCTGAAGCCGCAATGCTGAACGCTCGGGATCGCTATCACGATAGGAAAGTCGCACAATATCGGTTGAAACAAGTGGACTGACCAAAAGTTTTTCGGTCACATATTTGACCGGATCAGCATTACTCTCCAATGTCGGAGCAGGTGGCAGGATGTCAAACGAACGCTTGACGATTAACGGGCTGCGAATAATCTCAGACTGTGTAGAAAGAAAATCTTTATCTTTGTTGTGAGTTGCCTTCGCATCAACGGCAAGTCCGTTGTTCTGGATGAGTGCTCGAATTTGGGTTTCATAAATTGCATCGGAGTTATTCATATACAAGATTGCTGGTACGATTGCACAAGTGACCGAAGCAACCAATAATCCCCACCACCGTGCGAACGTAGTAAAATAAATTCGAGTGAGTGTCGTTGTTTCATCCATCTCGTTTATCTCTCTCCAGCAATATTCCGTACCCTATGGTGTCACTGCTGTTTTTTCAGAAACCCGTTCAAGGTGATGTCTATTTCGATTTCCTATAAGGTGAATATTGGACCGATAATATGAATAATACTTCTTATCCGGAAAATGGATAAGAAGATGCCAAGTCAGACAAATATCATCGTCCACCTTTTACGCCTATCCGGGTGAATCCGGTTACCCGGGTTGTGACTGCTATTTTTGGCATGAAAATATTGTGTATTATTTAACCATTCCATCGGGAGGAAGACTACGACATGTTCCCTGAAAGCAACAAACCCTTGTAATGATAATCAGATACATAAATACGTGGTTATCAGCCTTATGCAACAAAGAAGGTCCATCCTGCAAACACAATTGGCTCTATACTTTGCAAGAGTAGGTCACAACAGCGTGATCGGCAAACAGGAAAATCAACCGTGTTGTGGAATAATAAATATGGCGGCTCTGAGCTCTGAATCATGCTGGGGTGAAGGAGGGGCAATTGGAACGCTGGGAAATTGCTCCCGAACATACCGGATTTCCAAAAGAATCATGGATATCACAATTTGCGTGATCCTGCTTCCTTTTGTCATCCCGGTGATATCGGTCTGCGGCTTGGCATTATGGCTTGAAAATCCGGGCCCCATCCTGTTTTGCCAGGAACGAACCGGTTGGCGAGGCCGCCGTTTCAAGATGTTCAAACTACGAACAATGGTGGTCAATGCAGAAGAACTCAAAATGGAGTTGCGCCACTTGAACGAACTGACCTGGCCGGATTTCAAAATCTCAAATGATCCTCGTATAACCAGAGTGGGGCGATTCCTGCGCAAAACCAGTCTTGATGAACTCCCTCAGATATTTAACGTTCTTCTTGGAGAGATGAGCCTTGTCGGACCAAGGCCAACATCGTTTACAGCCCAAACATATAAAATGTGGCATACCGAACGCCTGGAAGTTCTCCCGGGGATTACCGGATTATGGCAGGTCAGCGGTCGTAGCGATGTCGATTTTGATGATCGATTGAGGCTTGATATCGAATATATACAACGTCGAAGTATCTGGTATGACATCACGCTACTATTTAGAACCATTACAGCCGTTCTCCTTCCCAAAGGTGCCTATTAAACCCATAAAAAAAGCTGCTCTTATCCGCATTATATGAGCTAGACTTGGATGGCGTTCTTTGCCTTTTAATATCATTGTTACATTCATCACACACGATGTAATACTCATTGAATCGTTTCAGGGATAGTATCACAGGAAAAAATGGCAGTGTCCTCACATCGAAAATGGCTGGCGGGGTTGATTGCCGGGGTGCTTATCATGATGGGTATCTCGATGCAGTATGAGGCAATATCCGTCCATCCCTGGGTATTTTTCCTGATCGGAATCCAGATCGTTTCCGGCTTGCTCATTTCATGCAAATACACCCCCTGGCTGACAGGATTCGCGATCTTGATCTACGCTGTCTCAGATGCTTTCCTGGGCAGATCCGATGGTACGTATTGGTTGCTGCAAACCTTTATCGAAACTTCCGGAATTCTTCTGGCTGGAACGCTAACGTATCAGGTCGGTCATCAGCTTAAGCAGTTTGAAGATGCTTTTTTGCAAAACATGACGATTCGTCGTGGACTGAATATTAATTCGCAACAGGCAGTATATGAAGAAATGGAACGGGAGATACGCCGTGCTCGAAGATACGAAAGACCTGTTTCACTCGTTTCTTTTGCACCGAATTATTCCTCTGCAAAGGTGCAACTGCATCAATATCTGATGGAAATGATAGCGCATCTTGGCAGGCAAATTCTAAAAAGCCAGATCGCTGACCTGTTTGCCACACAAACAAAGGCAAATGATATTATCAGCTATCACAATGGCAAGTATTTAATCCTGCTTCCTGAAACAGATAAAGCACAGGCTGAAGCAATGGCCAGACGATTGAATACGCTTTGTGAAAACTCCCTGGAAATATCTGCTCATACTGAAACAGCCTCATTTCCCAGCGAAGAAATCACACTATCCGGATTGATAAAACGAACCGCAGTTCCTTCTGAAAAGGAAATCCAATCTGCATGTGAAACAGAGGAAAATACGAAGGAAGATTTCAATTTACAGCAAACAGTCTGAGAAAACGAATTCCCACTCTTTTCATACTGAATGGATCCCCAGGCATTGTGACTGACATTACTGACCGGACAAAAACTGAAAAAACAGTGCTCGTGCTTGGTAACGATGCGCGCATTGTCTTGCCGATTGTCCGTTCATTGGGACGCCGTGGAATTATTGCTGATCTTGCCTGGTGCCCTGCAGAATCGCCAGCAGTCCGGTCGCGGTACGTCAGACATCTTCATCAAATTGCCCAGCCTGAAAATAATGACGATTTGTGGATTGCTGAACTGCGAGAATTGCTTCAAACACACTGTTACGAACTTGTCATTCCGGCTACGGAACGCTTTGTCTATTTCCTTCAGACTCATCGTGATGCGTTTGAGGAATTTGAATCTGTTCACCTGATAAATGACGAAGCATTTCAGACTGCTTTTGACAAGATGAGGTCTTGGGATCTGGCCGATTCTTTGAGCGTACCAGTTCCCGATTCCAGGGTTTGTAGTAGCGTAGACGAGTTGAATGGTTTTCTCCAGTCCGCTTCCTATCCGCTGATTCTCAAACCAGACTGCTCTGTCAATTTGAATCACACCAGTGGGAAAAACTATGTGATGACTGCCTTCTGTGAAGAGCAGGCGCTGCAGATATTCGAGAAGATCACCAGAAATTGCTCCAGAATTCACCTGCAATCGCTTGTTTCGGGCGTGGGGGTAGGTGTCGGGTTTCTGGCCAATAAAGGGGAGTTACTGGTAATTCATCAACATAGGCGACTCCATGAAACATCCGGTCATGGAAGCACTTATCGCCGCAGTGTTCCTGTTTCCCCAGAACTACATCAGGCAACGGCAAAGATTGTCAAACACTTGAACTACACCGGTGTCGGAATGGCTGAATATCGTGTTGACGACCAAAGCGGGCAGTGGTGGTTCATGGAACTGAATGCTCGATTCTGGGGTTCATTGCCTCTTGCGGTTGCTGCTGGCGCTGATTTCCCGCTTCATCTTTACGAGTTGCTGGTAGAAGCTCAGACAAAGTTTGACGTACATTATCGCCCTGGTGTCCGATGCCGAAATCTTCGTAATGATTTACGCTGGAACTGGCATTGGCTTCAGCAATATTTTAATCCACGGGCAGTTGTATCTGCCCAGCAGTCTGGTTGGAAAGTCAATTCCATTTCATTTACGCAGTGTGCATTGGACTGGTTGCGACTGTTTACATTTCGGGATCATCAAGATCTGTTCGCACTGGATGACCTCTCACCAGCAATATGGGAAGCGCGTCAGATTTGCGGCTCTCTGCGTCGAAAGATCATTCCGGATAATAGGTCCACAGTGGCTCGGGTTGTGACAGGCAAAGGCATGATTGGCTCATGTGATCTTCGCTGATTTTCCTATGAAGATAGAGTAAACCATGGTAAGTATCGTCAAACCGATTCTGCATCGTACCACCCAAAGCAGTCTGTTTGGAGGCTGCCTGCGGTTGTTGGAGCAGATTAATGACCGTAGCCATAATTTACTGCGAGTATTGACGTACCACCGTATTGATGAGCCATCACGAATGGAAAATCTTCATCCCGGGATGGTCAGCGCAACACCTGCAGAATTTGCCCGGCAGATCAAAGAAATTGCCCGGAATTACCATGTTGTTTCGATGCATACAGTTTTGGATGCAATCGAGAGGAAAACATCGCTGCCTGCCCGTTCTGTTCTTATTACATTTGATGATGCCTATCGAGATTTTTCAGAACACGCCTGGCCCATCATGAAATCGTACAATCTACCGGTCACTTTATTTGTACCAACAGCATTTCCGGACCAGCCAAAACGAGTTTTCTGGTGGGACCGCCTGTATGCCGCGGTGGCTAACGCCAACCCGACTGCTGAAGTAGGATTCGATGACGACCGTTTCTCTTTGAGAACAGAACAGGATAAAAAAAATTCCTTCAAAAAAGTACGGAACCTGATCAAGACTCTCCCCCACGAACAGGCGATGCAGGAAGTCGACAGAATCTGCGAAGAACTGAATGCTCCTGAGTTCGAAAATTACGTGCTGGGCTGGGATGATCTCAGGCAACTGGCTAGTCTGGGAGTGACGCTTGCTCCGCATACGCAAACTCACCCGATGTTAAACCGCATTGATGAGAAAAATATAATTGAACAGGCAATGGGCTCTCTGAATGATCTTCGCCGTGAAATTGGGGAGACTTTGCCGATTATTGCCTACCCGGCTGGTGGGGTCAGCGACGCCGCCATCGAGACCCTCAGAAGGATCGGATTCAAGCTTGCATTTACAACGAGAAGAGGAATCAACGACCTCAATTCCGCAGACCTTCTTCAGCTAAGAAGAATCAACGTGGGACAAAGAACATCTCTACCAATCTTCCGCGCACAACTTGTTCAGGAGTTCAGTTGGCTCAATCGTTACTGGTTATAGCTTCGCGGAAGGTAAGTAATTTACGGATTTTGTAACGATTACTCCGGTTTTGCTGGGCAAGGGGCCATCCGGGTTTCGATAGAACGGGCAGAGGAATGCGCAGTTAAATTCTGCGTTGAGGGGTAACTGTCGATTATCAGGGATGACAGAGGGGCTCGGATGCCTGTTTTGGGGGAGTGGATAAGGCAGAGATTGAGCCTGTTGGCGACAGTAGCGATTCTTGTATCGCTGCCCGGTTGCTTTGCGCCTTTGCGTTCTCATGGAATTCCTGCTTCGCAACTCCCCGATTCGTTTCGGAACCCAGTCAACAAATATCTGCCGGAAATAAACATCAGTTCGCTTTCTTCTCCGCCACCTGCCGAATACCTGCTTGGCCCGGGTGATGTTCTGGAAGTTATTATTCCGGATTTATTTGGCGAAACTTCATTTCGCCCCTTACGTACTCAGGTGCAGGATAACGGTTTCATTCAATTGCCCCGCGTTGGCAGTCTGTTTGTTGGAGGCTACTCGCTGCAGGCGGCCCAGACGATTGTCAATAATGCGCTGGCGAACGGGATTCTTGTCAATCCGGCGGCCTCAGTCACACTGGTCGAAAAGGGGACGGTAAATGTCCTGGTGTTGGGCGAAGTTCATAATCCAGGAATTCATGCACTACCCCGTTATGAAAATGATATTGCTCATGCGATCGCCGCAGCTGGAGGCTTCACGGTTGATGCAGCCGATGAAATTGAAGTTCATCGCCGCCAGCCAACTCCATCGCTTTCCCGCGGTGTGATTCCCTCGTCGCAGAATTATTATAATCACAATGAAGCAATCCAGCAGACTGGGTATCAATCCCCGGAGAATAATCCCGTTAAAGGAAGAAGGGATCTGGCTCACTCTGAAAACAGATTACAATCGCAATCAATGATTCCAGCAATGACTTCCAGCTATCGCAGTAGCGGGCCGAGAGCAAGTTTCGGACATTCTCTTGAGGCCCGCGGGCCCGCTTTGAACCAGGTTATGCCTGCCCGGTCCCAACCACCAGTTTCACCCCACTCACCAGTGCCCCGGTTTGACGCTTCCGTGCAGTCCGGTGCCATTTTACGCATACCTCTTCGCGGATATGATGTCGCTGCATTGGACATTCAACAGACTGTACTCAATCCTGGTGATGTAATTGTTGTTCCTCCCGCTGTGCAAGAGGTTTTTTATGTTGTTGGCAAGTTGAGTGAACAGAATCGGACAAGATTTTCTCTTGATGCCCGCAGTAGAGAAATTGGGAATGGCTTTTTACTTCCCAAGGATCGTGACATTGATGTCGTAACGGCAGTTGCAATGGCCGGTTACATTGATCCGATTGATTCGCCGACCACAGTGACGGTACATCGGCATCAACCTGATGGCGAATCTTTGCTTGTTCACGTCGATTTAATTGCTGCACGTTACGACAAGCGCGAATCGATTCTGGTACAACCAGGCGATATTATTTATCTTAATCCTGATTACAAGTGGTGGTTCCGCAGAACGTTCGACCGCAGTCTTGAACGCGCACTTGGTATCGCAGGAGGATTCTGGTTAACCAATTATTAGAGGTTCTACACGGTTCTCGCAATGTTCGTCGCTTAACCCCGAAAATGACGTGTCTCCAGGTACAGCCTGTTGGTTTTCTGAAAAAACCGGTGTTCTGATTTCTCTGCGGTGGGAGAGTTCTCGGCCAAGCGGTTGCCGCAGGCAATCGATCCCTGTCGCATATTTCGAAAAACGCTGAGGGATCAATCCCTGCTCTGCGACAATGTCCCGCAACCAGCGCGGAACAGCCTGATTAAATTTTATCTCCATAATCACTTCTCCAGCCGGGATCAAAGGAGATCCCGGGATATGGCTGACTTTTCCGTATGAGTCGGGGGATAACGCACTGGGCAGTTGATCGAATGTCAGACGAAGTCGCGGATCAACTTCCCCCAGCCACGCCTCCCGTTTGTACGTAATGGTGTTTGCGGCCTGGAACCGCATTCTTGCTTGAAGAGACTCCATCACCGAAATGGTTTCGTGTTGAGACTGGTCCTGCTCAACAACATATTTTCTCAGATGATCAAGTTTATTGGCATCTGCCAAAATTGCCAAAGCGCCTTCCGTGGTGAGTTGCACCCGCTCCTTTCCAACAGAATTTTTGATACGGTGTTTGAGTTCCAGAAAAAAAGAGTGGCCATCGAGCTGATCGGGTGATTTCGGATCGCCGTAGAATCGCAGCCTCAGTTTTCTACGAATCGATTCCCCATCAACCTTCTCCCAATAGAAGTCGAGATTCTGCGAATCGTAGTACACGCTTGTTACCCGATAGCAGGCATCGACACCAAATGGGTCTGGTTGCAAACCGACGCGGGCTGTTTCAAGAAACCGTTCTTTCTGCTCGTTCGTCACCTGGAATTTTATTTCGTACCTGCTGATCATGGCGATTCAATTTCCTCAATGAAGTGACTCCAGGTTGCCGGAATGCTTTCTACGCGATTGATCCGCTGCTTTTCTGGATACCGTGCAGAAACCGGTGTGCGCAACAGTGTGAGTGTGCATTGCTTTTTTATTGAGAGATTTGCATCTTTGCTGTTTGCCAACTTGCAATCGACTAAAAATCCCACGCCCCCCCGGGGATACAGCCACTTTTTCCGGTAGGAATGGTAGCCAAGTTGGTTATTCAAAAACGTCGAATCCAGCACTGCCGCATGGGAATTGTCTTTTACTTCAATACCTACTTTGCATTTCAAAAAGAGACCATCCCGAATCACGACTCTCGTTCCTTCTCCGACACTGACTCCTTTATCACCTGAGAGTTCAAACTGACAATTTTTCACCGAAAGAACGCAAGCCATCATATCGAGCCCGTCGTTTCCACAGTTCAAAAAATGACAGTCTGTTACGATTCCCGTGCACATATCGAGATCAAGCCCGTCTGATGCCGAATTTTCAAAGAAACAGTCATGCACATCAATGTTCGATTCGGCAAGGTTGACACAATCATCTCCCACAAAATTCTTGCCAAACCTGCAGTGACGCAATGTAATTTCGGGGCAGTCGTAAACATTCAGCATGCCTTTGAAGCGAATTCCGTCATAGACTCCGATGGATCCGTTTGCAATCTTTGCATGTTCAATTCGACTTCCTCGTGTTCCGCTTCCACTGAGGCCAAAGCAGCCCCAAGGCAAATTTCCAAGCGGAAGAAACTCAATAGGGGTTTCATGGGTGCCAACGGCATCAACTTGCCCGTGACAAAAAATGCTGATGCCGGCTGCCAGCCTTATTACGGTTCCCGGCCTGATGATCAGACGTTGCTGCGGGCCAATGAATATGTCTTTTCGTAAAACAACTTCGCCCGGTCCCAGGACGACGTCACCTGGTATTTTCTCTACGAACAATGAGGGAGAAAAAGTCCTGACGGCTTTCAAGGCTGAGGGAGGAACTTTGATTTGATGAGCCGGTTTGCCTGTAATCGCGTTAACAAGCCGCAACCGATCGGGCGGTGAATCGATGACGTATGTCATTAAAGCAGGTGTCACGTGGGGAACAAGAGCGGCATGTTCTTCTGGTTGAAATCGAAATTCTTCAATTGATTGACTCAAACCGGGATACAGAAGGTCAACCTCGCCACCAGCCTGGTCACGAATGGACAGAGGAACGCCATCTTGATGCATCGCTTTTACTGCGACGGTTCCAAAGACATCAACAATTGACTGATTGGGGTTTTCGGGAGATTCTTTAATAGAATACAACGCCTGATCCAGATACCGCTCCAGAAAGATCGGCTTGGCAGCGGCCCATTGTTTGATGATATCCAATTCATGTTCTGTTTCCCAAACTGAAATCGGAAATCGGTCCGTTCCAATCGTTTTCTTGCTTAAATGTGCATCCGCTTTCAAATCCTGTATCATTCGATTGTATTTATTCTCAACCAGACTGATCATCGATTCTGCCGAGGCAATTCCCTGGGTCAGCTGATGAATAAGCCGGTTGCGCCGATGTACCCAATGAGGATTTCGCATCAGGCATTCAAGCAATGGGGTATTCATTGTATCGACTGGCGTGAACGGTTTGTCTGCAACCTCATAACATGTCGGATCCCACGGGACCTGTTCGAGTAATCCCTGGTTGGAGCAGAGGTAATACATCTGGTTATGTTTTTGATCCGTATGAACGCAACCAGTAACGATCATGATGGCAGAAAACCGGGCGGCTACCTCTTCATCGAGCAGCAGCGAAAGTTTTTTTAACTGTTCGATGGACGGTTTCTGGCGGAGCGTTTCAAGAAACCTCTCCATGTGGGCAATGTAATTTTTGTCTTTTTCGCCATAAACATCCCAATGCCGACTGCTTCCCCAAAGATTGATATTTTCCTTTGGACCAACAGCATCTCCTTTGAAAAAAGCACCAGGCATGCGACCGTTAGCCAGCGCCAGGGATTCTCCCGGACGATAAGATCGCAAATAAACGCCAAAATACTTGCGGTTGATAAACAATCGAACCGGTTCGTTAAGAGTCGTCACCATTCCCATCTGTCGAGCCAGTTCCTCAGGAAGCTGATGCCGAATCCCCAAAGCATCTTTGGGACGGCTCAACTCGACATAGCGCTGTCCTCGAGCAATATCTGCTTTGCGTATTTTTACCCGCAGAGAAGGCTTTTCCGGCCAGTGGTGGTAGTGCATCAAACCCCGGTAGGCAATTTTCGCTTTCTGCGTCTGTCCACTTTCATCTCGAAACCAGGCCCTGAAATAGGGGCGGTCGCCACCCTCACCATGCCCTTTGGCTCGATCACCTGTCACACTCGCCCGATGCATTTCAGAAAGTGTATTCTGGGGAACAATCAATTCCAGCGTCGGGAGTTTGCTGATTTCGGGCGGCGCAGTAACTCCGAAAATATTTTCCACACAGGTCCGGCTTGTTTCAACGAACAGACGCATCGCGTCAAACGGATGATGATGCAAAAACCACTTGAAGTTTGTACTCCGATTTAATGCCAGTAACAGACAGGCAAGAATACAAACGGGGGCCAGCAGATAGAGCAACAGGATCCGTTTGGGGATCAGGTTTACGCGAAACCAACGATCTCTTACCCACAGGCCTTCCCTCGTACAACGTATTCGCACAATGAATTCCTCTAAAGCCGTCGGCTGGTTCGCTGTGTTCTGGTATCCTGCTTCCCCGTATCTTTGAATACCTGATACACTTTCTTTCATCTTTACGGGTTAGATATCATCGGTGTGCATTGCGTAATTGTAACTTACTTTCAAATTTGAATTCACCTTTGAGATTTCATCAATAACCTGTGTCGGTGCGAGGTTCGCTTTAGGTCGAACCGAGTACAGGACCTCAGTAAGCATTCCCTGCCGAATACTCTCAACAAGTACAATACTGAACGATTCAAATAAATCTGATAATGTTTCATCCAACGCAGTCGAAGGATCAAGTCCTGGAGGAAGTTGTACGCGCAGCAACCGTTCCCGGTTCTGTTGGTTTCCCGCATAGTTGGTAAAGAAAAGAAAGAGCATCGTACCTGCAATATAAACTGTGGCGACGATGGCTACTCCATGAAAGCGTGTTCCATTTGCCATCGCAACACCCATCGCAAAGAAAATGAATCCAACGTCTCGGGTTTCCTTGATCGCATTTCGAAAACGAATGATGGATAACGCGCCGACCAGCGAAAACGCGCGTGCAATATTGGAACCAATCACAATCATGATAACCGTAGTAACCAGCGAAGTGAGTACCAGAGAGTGCACGTAAGATTGTGAGTATCCGACTCCGCGATGGGTTGCACGATACACCCAGCCGATAAAGATGCTGCAAAAAAGCGAAGAGGAAAGAGCAAATATCAATTCCCATATTGTCAGTGATGTTGTTTGCTCTGCGTTCGATTTCAGAAACAGCAGGGAATCTTTGATCAATTGATCCATTGAACCGGGCGGCCTCTCCACGAATTGGTTGTTTGCGGATTCTGATTTGTCACCGAGAACCCAGTACACAGAGGATATCCAAAACCTCCTTCTCTCATGAGAAACATAGGTCCTGGAATGTCCCTGATCTGGTCAGACAGAAATCCATGGAAAAAGTAGACCGCGTGGAGTACGGGCTATGAAGATTGAATCGATTTTACGGTATAAACGGGCACAGCAAGTCATGGGAAAAATCTTGAAGCAACCTCAATGCGTCAAATTGTATAGTAGGTGGGGCCGGGATTTGCGCAGAGATTATCCCAGAAAGGATAACTTCGTACTGCCTGCAGTTAGTGACGAGCAAGGAACCATCTGCAAGTGGCGTTACGGAAGAAAAAGAAAGGATGGCCTGATGACTTCCGTCCCACCGCAATTCAAAAGGCCGTGCTCAAGATATTCATGATATTTTTCAGGAAGCCATCACCTGATAAACTGAAGTGAATACAGGTCCGCATCCTGCATGACGAAACGCAGGCGAACCGGTTGACCAGCGATCTGACCGACGCTTGTTCCGGAATTCCAGTTAATCGTATGTTTGAGTGAATCGCCAAACTGTGGAGGACAGTCGGCAAGGGTGAATCCCTTAATCGGCCTACCGTCTGCATTTTGGATTTCGACGCGCAAGCTACCGGCAACAGACGTTGAAAAATTCACGCTCAGTCTTTCACCAGAAAAAGTCATCACCGGGGTCGTGAATTCGCCGACATCGCCGCCGGCATGAACCGATACGAAGCCATCAACCCGCAGGGTGAAACGCCGCAGGTGACTGCCGGGGTTCGTCCAGTAACTTTCGGTCGCGTAAATGGAAAGATCATTCGGCGAGTCGTCAAACATCGATTTCGTTTCGACAAGTCCCCAATTCTGGTAGTTGTCTCCGTATACCCAATTGTCTTTCATTCGCAATCCCGGTCTCAGAAAGGCTTCTCGCCAGCGATGAAAAGTACGACCGTCGCGACTGCTCATGAACAGGCCATCGGTCAAGGCGGTACCTTCACGCGAAGATACTTCGGAACGACGCCTTCGGTGTTCCAATCCCGGCAATGCTCGCATCGATTCGGACCAGCCACGGTCGAGATACCGGGTTGGGAATCCGAGAAACAGATGCGGGGCCCGATAGTACGGAATGATTTGATTTGTGTAGAGCTGCTCCGGCGGTGCGCCGGGATACTCCAGAAACACGGGATCGCTCCAGTGAATGAAATCTTTCGATGTCGCCGTGCGGATGTCACGCCGACCATCAACAACGTCGCGGACGTAGACGCGGTACTCGTTGCGCTGTGAATCCCAGAACGCAAGGTTCTGTGAGTCAAACAGACCTTTGGTAATGATCGGCTTGTCCTGCAGTCGTGACCAGTGGATGGCATCGGCCGATTTGAAAGCCAGCAGCCCGTTGCCAACTCCGCCTGCGTTGCCCACGGCTTTGTACTTCGCATCAGGTTTGCAGTTCGGATTCGGGTCGCGGAACGGTGTGAAATCGTGTGCCCCGGGACCATCCCAAATGATATTGTTCTCTTTCGAACCGTTGAACGCGAACAGGCCAAGATTCGGCTTTTTCCAGTGAATTCCATCGCTGCTTTCCGCATAGCAGGCGAGTACGCCATGAGGTTTCGGTTCACCCTTCAAGACCTGTACGGCGGATTTGTAATACATCCGGTACAGATCGCCATCACGAAAAATGGTGTGATAGCCACAAGAATTCCCTTCCCATGGAGCATCATGCACAATGACCACCTCACGTGGTACTGGTTTTTGCAACCGCAGTTCAACACCATCCATGTGGTCGATCAAATACTTGTCCACGAACAACTCACGTTGGTTACCGATATGAATTGGCTCTACGGCAAATGCAGTGATGGGAATCAAATTCTCCAATAGTAGCAGCATGACAAGTTTCACATTCCTCTCTCTCATTTTTCCAACTCCCGAATTGTTATGATTCACTTTCTTTCACCATCATCGCTCTGTTACACCGTATAAAAATGCGGTATCCATAAGGAAATATTCACCATATGAACAGAGACTTCGTGGCACAAGCGATCGGATAGGCGACATGAATCGCAATCTCATCACCGAATGGCGTCTCCTCCTGAAAAATTGGAGCCGTATTGGTAGGTCGCCTTCAGCGAACTCAAGATACTTGACGAGAACTTCTGAAACCAGCAGTAGGGATATCAGGAGAGTGGTAACCGGCTTTTATTCAACGAGGAACCTGACAAGCGACATCTCCGCCAGAATTCGAGCATAATTCTGACGGTTTCAGGTGAGTTGTATTTGCCCAGGTAGATATGGCGACCATCAATGATCATACGGGCCTGGCCGGAAGCTTTATGAAGCCGGCAAGAAGGGATTGATTCAGAGGGCATTGCGATGTCCCAGGAAAAGGTTGCAATAAAAAGTGGTAAAACTACCACTTTTTACAACCCCTCCGGTCACGCCACTTCACTTGATGCAGGTACGCCAACCCGTGCGTTCAACTCGGGTTACTGCAATTACACCCGGAGGGATTCGAACCCCCAACCGTCGGTTCCGAAGACCGATGCTCTATCCAATTGAGCTACGGGTGCATTATCGCGTTCTTATATTGGCAAACCAAATTCGCCTGAATATTATTTTGTCCACCTCCAGCGAAAACTGCCCGACTCTACCGAGTAGCCATCCGCTTCACGCGGTGAGCCTTGGCTGATTTTCTACACTGCACGGTTGTTGACACTTCGCGCCTTCACCCGGTTCGCATGTGAGATCGAGGAAATCAACGCTGGGAGTGCGGATTCTACCATAAACAGAGTGAAAAGCAACATACGCTCAAAACCTTGTGAAAGTTTTTGGATAACTGAAAACCGCCCAACTGCCCGCATCCGGAATGGAAATTGAAACTGTTCCGTCATTGGTTCGCCATATCCATTGATAACCGCTGCGTCTGACGGCTGATCACATCGCCTGATTTATATCCTGGAAAGAAATCAGGCAGGTTGGAAATGATGGGCAAGCTACTGCTTCGATATTTCGAGTATCTCGCGGGCAGTATGGAGTTTCGGAGAGATAGTAGCCTGAAATGGTATCTGAAACAGAACAACGCACCCCAACCGATAGGCTCGGGTGCGTCGCGCTGTGCATTGCCACATTAGTCAAAAGAGCGGCACTCAATTCTGCAACGCGCCGGCAGCCATGAGGGATTCGAGAAATCCTTTCAGTTGGTGGCTGCGGACGGGGTGCTGCAGTTTTCTGACCGCTTTGGCTTCGATCTGCCGAACCCGTTCGCGTGTCACCTTGAAAATGCGACCGACTTCTTCCAGTGTGTAGGTGTAGCCGTCGCCGAGTCCGTAACGGAGTTTGATGATTTCCCGCTCCCGATAGGTGAGTGTCCGCAGGACGTGATCGATTTTATCTTTGAGCATTTCCGACGTCGCGGTGCTGACCGGGCTGTCGGATGATTTATCCTCAATAAAATCGCCGAAGTAGCTGTCCTCGCCCTCGCCGATCGGACGATCCAGGCTGATCGGCTGACGGGAAATTTTCATCACCCGCTGTGCTTCCTCGAGAGAAACTTCAGCCGCTTCCGCCATTTCTTCGATGGAAGGTTCCCGACCGAGTTTCTGAACCAGTTCCTTCGCCACTTTTCGCAGTCGTGTCATCGTTTCGATCATGTGAACCGGAATGCGAATCGTTCTTGCCTGGTCAGCAATGGCTCGGGTGATCGCCTGTCGAATCCACCAGGTGGCGTAAGTCGAAAACTTGTAACCGCGGCGGTATTCGTACTTGTCAACTGCCCGCATCAAGCCGGTATTTCCCTCCTGAATCAGATCGAGAAAACTCATTCCACGATTGCGGTATTTCTTGGCGATGGAAACAACCAGTCGCAAGTTACCGCCGGAAAGTTCCCGCATGGCTGTTTCGTAAGCCTCTGCCTTGCGGGCGGTTTCCTTGACCCGTTTTTCAAGCGTTTCAGGAGTTTCGTAGGTGGTCAGCATCAGATCGTGCAGTTCACGTTTGATGTTTTCGCATTCATGCTCGGTATTCTGCCGGCGGGAAAGAACCTTCAATTTCTTTTTCAGTTCGTTCATTCGCGAAGAAATCTGTTCGAGCCGTTTCAGCAGCGGTTGCAAGCGCTGGGTTCGCAGGCTCATTTCCTCAACGAGTGTCACCATTTTTCGACGGCGTGTTTCCAGTCTTTGACGCGCCTGTTTGCGTTGGGCTGGCGTCAGTTCCGGGTTGATCGAATCACGGAAATCCTGCTCGTTTTTCTGTTGCAGATATTCGAGTGTTTTCAGGTTGTGGGGCATCCGTCCGAGAATCTGCTCTTTTTCGAGCGATTCGGTCAACGACACTTTGATCGTTCGGTCAAAAGGCAATTCGCCCCGATGAACCTTGGCGAGAGTTTCAATCGCCGCTTTCATCGCGCAATCGTTTTCCATCAGATGCCTGCGGAACTGTTTGCGGGTTACCTCGATTTTCTTGGCGAGTGTAATTTCTTCTTCACGGGTGAGTAGCGGAATTTCGCCCATCTGTGTCAGATAGATTCTGACCGGATCATCGATTCTGCGGGAGCCTCCGTCCTCTGCGTAGGAGATATCGCCGTTCCGCTTTTCAGATTTGGTCGCTTTTCTTTTGCGGGTCTTCTGCCTGGCTTCTACTTCTCGCTTGGAGACATGCTTTTCCGGGATGATGTCAAGCCCCAACTCTTCCAGAGAATGCAGAAGATGATCGAGTTTATCCGGGTTCACGCCTTCATCGGGGAGGTAATCGTTCACTTCGCTGAACGTGAGATAACCTCTTTTTTTGCCGACTCCAACGAGTTGTAACAGGGTTTGGTCAAGTTGATGCACTGAAGATCTCCTTCGAGAAATAAACTCGGATGCTTGCCATCAAAGAAGAGTGACTTCTTATTCCGGCGATGCTGTTTTTCGCGTCACACGTTGCTGATGAAATTGAGCCGCATCCTGCAGCAATCTTTGCATCTTCTCATCGACGGTCGCGGGCTCTTCTGCGTGGACCTCCACGAGCTGCGTCGATTGACGATGCTGGGCCTGTATCACTTCCCATTCAAGTCGTTCGATAACCTGTTTCAAATAGACCGGGCAGACATCCAAAACGGGGTCTTCCACGGTTTCTGTTAATTTTTTTCCGATTTGTTTTTGAACTGCGTTTTCGTGTGTACCCAAGACGTATCGTTTCAGTTCCGGGTCTTCCACCTCGACCATGAGTGATTCTATACCTGAGAGTCGCTGCTGTTGATGGAGATTTTCACACAGTTCAAAAATTTTCCGGATCAAACCATTTTGTATCTGTTTCTGAACACCACACCGGGTAATTGTTGTGATGCATTCCGGCATCATGAATATTATTTCCAACAAATCCTGTTCCAACCGGGTTGTGCAATCCAAACTCGAAAAGAGCAACCGATCCACGTTTTCGCGGTAATTCACGCCTGAAACCGCCTCGGCTGGCCGCTCGTCACCCTCAGGGGGCGTTGCTGTCGATGTCTGTGAAGCTGTATGAGCAAGTTGCGGGCCTTTGGCGCGCAAAACTGATAATTGTTTGCGCAATGCATCTTCCTGTTGGGCGCGCAACCCAACTTTATTACCCAGTTTATTCAAAAGAATGCTTTCACGGTTCGTTCCGCGTAACCCGGGAGCCAGCGCCAAGAGCTCTAACATGCCTTCAATCACATTTTCCCTGGCATGGACGCTATTCAGCCCAAATTTGTTCACCAAATTGCCGAATTTGAACTCCCAGGCATCGGGAGCTTTTTGTAACAAGGTTTGAAATTCCTGCAAACCGTGCTTTTCCAGAAACTCTGGAGGATCCATTTTGTCCGGAATTTCGAGCAATTTCAGTTCGATATCCTGCGAAAGAAGCTGGGGTAGTGCCTTGTTAGCCGCATCCTGCCCGGCCTGGTCGCCATCGAAAACCAGATACGCCACGAAACCATCGCTGTGGAAACGTTTAATCAGCGAGACATGTTCAGCCGTCAGTGCGGTTCCGAGAGTGGCGACTACATTGGTAATGCCCAACTGATGCAGCGCGATGCAGTCCGTATAACCTTCGACAACAATGACACTTTTCTGGGTGCGCATCGCCTCTTTGGCTCGATCAAATCCGTACAGCACGCGACTCTCGCTGCAGACCGGACTCTCCGAACTGTTCTGACCCTCCC
>JALWSL010000464.1:1193-4726 GCA_027080405.1 Planctomycetaceae bacterium | reverse complement strand
CTGTTTTCCGTTTTCCGCCAACAGCTCCGCCGTAACAACCCGCTCTGCAATTTGAACACTGTTTTGCGAACCGGCGGTCTGTTCTGTACCTTCTGCTTCTGTTCCTTTTTCTCGACCAGCAAAAATTGATAAACCGTCTCCGCTCTGTTGAAGATCTTTCAACACACCTTTGACAATTCGGTCGATATCAATTTCTGCCAGGTTCATTTGTCTATTTCAATGTAGCGGGAGCCACTGTGCGGATCTTACGATTTAATCTTCGATTCCCAAAACGGCGTACCTGACTGGTGCCGCCGGTGTTTTCATCATTTCCCGAATCGATGCTCCATCCGTGGTCAACATCACCAGGTCTCCCATGCCTGCCCCGAGTTCATCGATGGCAAGCTGCGGAAAACCGTCCGGATTTACCCCATCGGCCATCAACGGTTGCACCAGCAGAAGTCGCCACCCGGATAGAGTTTCGTTCTTGACTGTCGCCGTCGCTTTTCCACAAACTTTGGCAAGTTGCATGGGGGGTTCCTTTACACAATCCGTCAGTCACACAATCCGCAAGTCATCAACCATGCAGCAACGCCTTTGGCGGGTGAACGTCATCGGGTTCGTGACTCCCTCGCCAGTTGGGGTAGCAATGCTGAATGAAAGATAACCTTCACCTCCCAGACTCAACCCGGCTGGCGAAGCTCCGTTTTTAATGAACAGGGTTGTATCCAGCCGTTTGCCCATGATCGACATCGTTCGCACATTTCGCGAATGGATAATACTTGTATGTTTGAAGCCGTGTTCGTACTTTTCGCACAAATCGATCCCGTGCATCGCATTGCGACAGCGAACGATCGGCAAGAAAGGCATCATCTGTTCTTCAGGAACGAAAGGACTGTTTTCATCCGTTTCGCCAAAGAGCATCGGAACTGACTCCGGAATGGACAGCCCGATCTGCTGGGCCAGAACCGAAGGATGCTGACCGATCAAATCGCGATTCAAATGCCAGTGGTCTTCCGCATTTTCGGGCGGCGTAAAAGCAGCGTGTGTCATCTGATCGACCTGCGAAGAATTCAACCGATGTGCCCCGGCTTTGCTCATCGCATCCATGAACCGATCGAAGACGGAATCAACGACGAAAACTTCTTTTTCGCCGATGCAGAGCAGATTGTTGTCAAAACCGCCCCCCGCAATAATCGAACGGGCCGCATTATCCAAATCTGCCGTTTCATCAACCAACACAGGCGGATTTCCCGGCCCGGCGACAATCGCCTTTTTCTTGCTCGCCAATGCCGCCCCAGCTACACCAGGCCCGCCCGTCACACAAAGAAGTTTCACACCACGATGTTTGAAAATTGTCTCAGCCGATTCCAGCGTCGGATTGCCAACAATCGTGATCACATTTTCCAGGCCGGTCGCAGCATAAATGGCCCGGTTAAATCGACGGGTTCCCTCACACGCGATTTTCGCCCCACTCGGATGAGGATTCACGACCATCGTGTTCCCGGCCGCGACCATGTTGATGACATTTCCCGCCAGCGTGGGCAGCGAATGTGTCACGGGAGTAATCACGCCAATCACGCCAAACGGTGCGTATTCGGTGACCGTCAAACCGTGGTCACCACTGACAGCGTCGGTTCGCAACCATTCGGTGCCGGGCACCTTCTGGATGATTTGCAGCTTTTCAATTTTGTGTGCCAGTCGCCCGATGCCGGTCTCTTCGTATTCGAGTCGACCAAGCTCCTCGGCCTGATCAGTACAAATCCGTTTGACGATCTCGACAATTTTCGCCCGATCTTCAAGCGTCGCTTCACGCAGTTTTTTATATGATTCATTCGCCGCTGCGATGGCCTGTTCGACACAACTGAACACACCCCAGTCACCACTTTGACGTTCCCCACGGGGAACACCGTTTCCGTTATTGGCCGTACGTAACTGGGAAATCACTTCCTGCACGACACTTCGAATGGCTGCTTCTGTTGTTTGCATCGAATCCACCTCACCTGTTATCGATCTTTTCGATTGTTCCGTTACAACACCGTAACGCACCGTAACGAAAAATCTGTCTATCAATTTGAATCAGCATCCTGCTACTCGAAATCAGCCAGTTCCTTCTTCTGTTTGATCCAGGCATCAATCCGCCCGGGAGTCGGGAAAAATAAAATCATGGTCACAATCAGCCAGACAACAATCCCTAGGGACCACGGGTTCCGCTCCATTGATAATGCGACCAGATTCGCAAAAGCCGGCCCTTCCAGAAGAGCGAGCCTGATGATCAACTGCGTTTGATACACGGTGGCGTATCTCTGTTCCTGATTGTCGGATTCCCCGGAAATACTGTTTATTGCCGCTTGGGAAACAATGTTGGGAACAACCATCGAAGCCAGAAAACAGACTCCCGCCATCCCCGCCATAATCAACGAAATCATCTGCCCTGAAGGTGGTTTCGCAAAAATGTCAAAAGGAACAATCGCAAAACCTGCAAGGACTACTCCCATAATCAGTGCGCTGGCAACAATCGGACAGACCAGCTTTACCTGACTGGCTGAAATTGGTTGAATACGCTTCCGGCTCATGCTCCCTCCGTAGATTTGTCATAAAGAACCGTATCGTGTGCCTGTACCGAATCGACTATGCCGACTGCGGCTGCATCGATCGGCAACGTCTTTGTCTGATCGGTAAACCGGGCGGATGAACCTTGTACGCAGAGCACAATTTCTCCTTCGCCGGCTCCGACCGCATCAACAACAATAAACGTTCTGCCGGTTGGCTTTAGGGAATCTTTCTTTTTTTCGTCGATACGTAACGGCTCAACAATGAACAGCGTCTGGCCGACCATCGATTCGACTTTGTGTGTCGAAACAATACTGCCCGTAATGCGTCCAATGAACATGATACGTCTCTCCGAAAAATTCCCGTCTGGCCCGCAAGGCGAACCATCAACTCAAGTAAAGGTGATCCATTCCTGTTTGGGTCTGCACGGCAAACCCTGCCTCGACATTCAATTTGACTCGTTCAAAACGGCTGCAGTCTGTCTTGCAACAACAATTTCCTCATTCGTTGGCACAATCCAGATATCAATTTTGCTTCCCGCATCGGCAATCGATTGCTCACTCGCCGTCGCTGAGCTGTTCTTCTCCGCATCCAGTTTCAAGCCGGCCCAATCAAAACCCGCACAAACCTGTTCGCGAATGAACCGACTGTTTTCGCCAATCCCGCCGGTGAAAACGACCGCATCAATTCCACCCAGTACAGCGATGTAACCAGCCAGATACTGCCTGATCGCGGAAACATAAACCTTCAGCGCCAACGCCGCCCGTTCATTTCCCGCACTTGCCGCTTCTTCCAGGTCGCGAATATCTCCGCTCAATCCACTGATTCCCTTCAAACCACTTTGGTTCCCCAGTTCAACCAGCAATTCCTCCAACGATTTTCCGGTTGCCTTCATCAAAATCGGCAATGCGAAAGGATCGAAATCTCCGACGCGATTACTTTGAGGCAGCCCCGTTTGTGGAGACATCCCCAACGAACACGCCTTCGAAACTCCTGCATCC
>JALWSL010000464.1:0-1183 GCA_027080405.1 Planctomycetaceae bacterium | reverse complement strand
GAGCGAACTGGAACCGCCCAGGTGACACGAGACAATTTTCAAATCGTCCCGCTTGAGCAATTCCCCAATTCTCTGTCCGATATAACGATGACTGGCTCCATGAAAACCCCAGCGTTGAATTTCGTAGTCGTCCCGCCAATGGTAAGGAACGGCGTACAAGCGGTTTTCATCGGGAATGGTCTCATGGAATCCCGTTTCCAACGCCGCGACCAACTTCATTTCCGGAAAAGCAGTTTGCAATTCCCGCATCGCGCGAGCATACGGCGGGTTGTGCGCCGGTGCGACATCTGCCAGAGATTCCATCTTCTCAAGCAGTTCCTCCGTCACCAACCGCACGCCACTCATTTGACCTGCAAAAACGGCTTTGAAACCGATTGCAGCGACTTCGCTCACATCCTCGATGCAACCTGTCTGACTATCAGTCAATTGATCCAGGCAAATCTGCACCGCCGCTGCGTGATCGGGCACATGCTGTGTCCGTTCCGCGCGATGCTCCCCAATCTCGACAAAACAGGCCGATTCACTTCCCGACTGCCCGATCCGATCAATCCCGCCACGCGCCAATTGCGTTTCGGATTCGATATCAAACAGACGATATTTGAAACTGGTTGATCCCAAATTCGCGACAAGAATTTTCATGATTCGTCCCTGATCAAAATGCTTTTCGTTTTGTTAAACAAAGTTATCCATCAAATCGCCTTCCGGGCGAGCGATGACATGAGCGGAAACAAGTTCTCCTACACGACTGGCAGCTTCCGCACCTGCATCAACAGCCGCACGGATGGAACCGACGTCTCCCTTGATGACCGTTGTGACGAAAGCCCCACCGATCTGAATCTGTTTAACCAGCGACACATTCGCCGCTTTGAGCATCGCATCGGAAGCTTCGATCTGTGCGATCAAGCCTTTCGTTTCAACCAAACCTATTGCTTCATTCATACCTATCTGACTCCAGTGAAAAGTTTTCTGTCTTACCAACGGCATATTATTTTGTGACTTTCACAATATCCCATTGTTCCATTTTGGAAACAGGCATCAGAACAGAGCGATCGTGCCGGTCATCGCAGACGGTTCTGAAGAATCCTGCCCGTTGATGTTGATTATTTGCCGGCTTTCTTGGCCGGAAGAACAGAAGCGAGGTCTTCGTGCGGTCGTGGGATGCCCTGCACGCTGGCGACTTCGC
>JALWSL010000463.1 GCA_027080405.1 Planctomycetaceae bacterium | reverse complement strand
ATTGACAAAAAAGCGGTCGGCAATTTTATCCTGCCCCATTGATTCCGATGAGACCATGAGCATTTCCCCCACATTCAGCGTCACGCTGAATTTCAGATCTCTCAGGGAGATAATTTCCTGCTGCGGTTTCAGCTCCCATCGGGAAACACCCGCTACCGGGCGAAGTTCGGGATTGCCGTGATGGATTTCCGGGGTCATGTGCAGTTTAATCCAACCATCCTGCAACCGTTCCAGTTCCGTCCGTAGAACACAACGCACGTTACGGAGCGTGGTCGGTTCGGATTCCCCTGGTAATTGGATGGAAATTTCCGGCTGAACGTTACTGGTAAGAATCTCCGCTTCTCCGCCGGAGCGCAAATGAACCGTCCGACCAACCATTTCATTATGCCTGGACGTTCCTGCCAAATCGGTAATATCCTGCTTGAGTCCGAGTAGCCTTTGCAGTGAACGCGGCGGCGTCAATCCGACCAGCCCTATTCTGAAACCCGCCTTTCGCAACCTGGACCGCGTTTCCAGATTGACCGTTCCGATCGTATCGACCTCATCCCAAACCAGACTGGAAAGCAGGGGATCATCCGCGTCACGTTCAATGTAGATAATATCCAATTGAACGGTTTCGATTTCCGGCTTGATGGGAGTCAGCAAAGACTTCCCTTCCTGTTCACGATGTGTATCAACAATATGACATCCCCACAGGAAGCAGCAAGCAAACAGGATCAACATGGCGAAACCGTATCGGGCTGCTCGGCAGACGCCGTCAGACAACGGAATGACCGGATGAACTGTTGAAGAGACAGCCATTTCAAATACAACTGCTGACGGAGGAGAAAGGGAGAGGGGGGATTCGAAGGGAAGGTAGAGAATCCTTCCTTTTACAAAGGCTCCTCGCTGATGTCAATGAGTCATCCATATGACGTCTGTCCCCCCGCCATATGGTTATTTTTACAGAGCGAAAAGCAACACTCGCGCAAAAGCGGGGGATATAGGAAAACAGGGCAAGCAAAGAAGCGGCTTCAACCTGTCAACGGGACATTGAGGCAGAAAACAAAACGCAGCACACAAGGCCCATTGAACCAGGTACCCATTGAACGCAAGTCCGATTGAAACAGTCGAACCGTCTTGTCCTTTGAATGCCCTACCCTCTGAACAACATTGAACGCTTCAGCAGATACTGCCGTGCCCGTTGCAGGGCGACAAACCGCTTTCGTCTACTTTCCCGTTCATCCGACGCACAGGCAGGGGCGGGAGATCGCCCCTGCTGCATTTTTCGCTCTTGTTTCTCGGCCCTTATTCGCGATGCAATTGGGTTGTGAGCGAATATTTCAAGTCGTCGATCATAAATTGTGCTTCCCCGTACAGGGCGGCGTTCCCCTTTTCGGGAATCGGGATGTGCCCATGGAAGCATTTTCCAGCCTGTTTCATCGGGGTGGAGTTCCACTTCACTTCACGAAAATCGCCGTTGTCGGATGTAGCAGACCACAGGCGAACTGCCCTTGGATTCGGTGTTGCGGAAACATTCAACCGGAGTTGACCATCTTCCTTTGAATGCTCCCATTTCAATTGAGGCATTTCGGTACCTGTTGCCAAATGTTTGACGAAAGCGGCCAGGGTCGTCAGTGCAAATTCCTTTCCATCCCCCAGTCCATGCCCTGCGTTGGGTACGTAGAGGATGTATTTATCGCCGACCAGACCGTTCCAGTACAAGTTCAGGGCATCGACGACCCAGTAGCGATCGTTCGTTCCGTTGATGAGCAATTTGGGCAGCGTCAGTTTCTTGCGGTAGGTGTATGGATCAACCCAGCGCCAAAGCGGTACATCCGGTTGCTCCTGCATGACCTTGACGAGACCTTTGCGAGTGTAGTCCTCGATCTGCTCGCTGTACTCACCCCATACTTCAATTTGATGTTTCATTTGCGGTTGCAGGTTGAGTGTGTCGATAACAATCGGCGCTATCCCGGCTACCCGTTTGTCGACAACTCCGGTGAGCCAGGTTGTCCAGCCACGTTTCGAGCCCCCGGTTACCACAAATTTTTTCACAGGAACATCGCGATATTTCTGTGATATTTCCTGAATGGCATCCATCGCTTTGACAGCGCTTTTCGTCATCGGAAAAAGCAACGGCCATGTTTCGTCCCTGGTTTCCAGATACTTCAAAAAAGTTTCGGAAATCAGGTCATCCTCAAACTTGTCTCCCAGCAGAGGCTGATTGGGCACCTGTAAAAGATAGGCGCAATAGGTTCCACTCATGTTTGCCAGTTTCGCCCCGGCGAGTAGATCGCCCTCACGGATTTTGCTGTTGGTGCGTCCGCCAGTGATGAAAAGCAGGCAATGTTCGGGATTTTTCAAATTGGTTGGCTCGAAGATAACCAGCAGATGTTTCCACGGAATCCCCTGCCAGGTTTGCGAAGTCAGCTCAATGTTGTAGGCAGTTCCCATGTTCTGAGGCAGTTCGTGATCGCCAAGCACGCTCCATGCGAAAGAATCGTCCGCTGCATCGACGTAATTCTGCAGAGCCTTCGGAATCCCTTGCGAATCCAACGATTCCGCCACACAACCGGCGAAAGGCGAACTGGCGAAAAGCATCGCTATTAAGGCGGAAAGAAAACAGGAAAAGGTTTTCATGGAACTCAGCACTTTCTACACTCCAAAGGGAGCAATTTATCAACAAAAAGCAAAGTCAATTCACCCCTGGCAGGTTTGACTTGATCTATTCAACCTGTGAGTATCATACCGACATATACTATTGGGCCTGTTTATGTTTGCCGTCACAGAAAGGGCCGTTCTCGGTCAGCCCACATGCACATAACGCAATGGTCGCCTTTCCCTGTGTATCGATATTGTTCCCTTTGTCGTCGCAAAGAGTAAAATCACCGGAAACGAGAATAGGGCCTTTTTCCTTGATAACAAGTTTCGCTTCAGACATCCGTTTTTCTCCTCGATCAGTTTTGTTTGCTTTCTCATCTGTTTACTGCCTGCCGCACTCTCTCCATTCTGTTCCGACAAATCTGCACTAACAGACCAAAGCAGACCAGCCAGAACGGAACAGGCATGCGACCACCGCAGGTGATATTATGCCTGCTGAGAAAAAACAGACAAGTGTTCGGAAGTTGAGAGTGAAAAAGAAACCGAAGGAAAGACGATTATGACCGACAGATACTTTTATGCAGGTGAATTCGACTGTGCAGAGGTGGAACTGACCGGTTCCCAGGCACATCATCTGATACGAGTCAAGAGAGCCCGGCTTGGCGAGATTGTCGAATTGTTTGATGGTCGGGGGAATGCCGTTCGGGCTGAAGTAACAAAACTGGAAAAACAGGCTGCGCTGTTGCGAATAAACCAACCAGGTTTGGGGAGCCATACGGAGAAAGTCCCTGCTTTCGAGGTCATCGTAGCCAGTGCGGTTCCCAAGGGAGATCGATTTCGCTGGTTAATCGAAAAGCTGACCGAAATGGGGATCACCCGTTTCATTCCCTTGATGTCGGAACATGCTGTTGTCTCTCCCCGTGACACCAAACTGGACAAGCATAGACAGTATGTTATTGAAGCCTGCAAACAGTCCGGCAGAAATCACCTGATGGAAATCTCTGCTCCCCAGACGCTACAGGAACTTTGCGGAAAAATGCGGAGTCACGAAAAGAACCGGCTTTTCGTCGGTCAACCGCATGGTGAGATAGCTCCCATCAGCCAATTTGGCAACCATCTGACGGGAGAAACCGTGTCCGTTGTCCTTGTTGTTGGCCCTGAAGGTGGGTTCACACGTGATGAATGTGAATTACTCGAAGAAAACAGCGCCGTATCGGTTTGCTGTTCGCCGCACGTTTTGCGTATTGAAACCGCCGCGCTGGCGCTGGCATCGCTGGCTGTCTCGCTTCTTCATGAAAAGTTTGCAGGTGTCGAATTTCCGTAAAGAATCTGAATTCCGGCCATCATTTTCGAAAACAGGCCGTCAGGAACAGATCGATTGCCCGAAGGGTGCGAAGAAATAGAGGCTTCCCGGTTGACCCTGCTTGAATTCACGTCTAGAGTGACATATCTACACGGTACATTCCCGGTCTGTACCCTTTTCCCCGTTTGATATCTGAAATACCCCAGCACGGCTGGTCTGTTCTGACCGCCGTAACCAAAATGAGATTTTCAAAAGTTTTCGCACCATTCGTAAACTTTAACCGTTAGTAGTATGTAGTATAAAGGGCGTATAACAGCAGTCCCCCACTTCGACACTGAGCCTCGGATCAAAAAAATTGAAGGCGCAACAGTGTTATGGAAATCCCAGGTAAGTATCGATGACACAAAATCAGTATGAACCAGAGAAAAAAGGTTCAAACCTTCCGGACTCTCCCGATCCGAACGATGCCAAAAATGACAAGAAAAAACCGACAAGTACCACATTCTGGGTTTTGCTATTCAGTGGAATTCTCCTGGCGATATTCATCACGAACTACACCAGTGATTTGCGCAGCAAGAAGATCAAACTGAGTGAATTCGAATCGAAACTCGAATCGGGCGAATTCAATTCCAGCAATGTGCATGAGCTTGTCTTTGGAATTACGGCGATCACCTTCCAGAACATGTCGAAGGAAGAAGTGGCCAATCTGAGTCTGTCGAAAGGCAAAGCCGCAAAAATATCAAAGGCGGCCAGCGAGAAAAGGAATGCGGCTTCGAAAGAAAGTGAGGAAAAGGGATCAGACGAAACAGACAGCAAGGCTGACAAAAACAAAAAGAAAGAAC
>JALWSL010000462.1 GCA_027080405.1 Planctomycetaceae bacterium | reverse complement strand
GAGCGTCTTCACGATCGCCAGATCGTCGACCATCTTCGCCGTGTAGGGTAACAATTCGCTCACCCACGCGCCATGCTTCCCGTACTGCTGAAACTTGTACTTCGACGGCGCGATCGGAAACCGCTTTTGACCGCTTGTCATCGTCGTCAATCGTTGTCCCTTGCGGATGGAATCGGGCAGATCCTTGTCATACCACTTTTGCATCTCCGGCTTGTAGTCAAACAGATCCATTTGCGCGGGGCCTCCCACCATGTGCAGGTAAATGACCCGTTTCGCCTTGGGGGGAAAGTGGGGCCCCATCGGGGATGATTCGGAGGCAACTGCTCCGGATGCAGGAAGCAGCGAGGCCAGTGCCGCACTACCGAGCAGGTTTCCCCCGGCAGTAAAAAAATGCCGACGCGATTGCTGTTGGTTCAGGAAATGGGAGAGATTCATAATGGGTGATCCTGATAATCAGACTACTTGCAGACTACTTGTTGCCAGACTACTTGTTGATTGCTTCATCCAGATTCATTACTTCATTGCAGAGCATCGTCCACGCTGCAAGAACGGAGGGATCGATTTGGGGATCAGCCTGCAAATCTCCAACCGAGATCAGTGACCGGGCGTCCTCCGGTTTTGATTGATAGTATTTGAGAAACGCTTCTTTATCTTTTTGCAGGATAGCCTGCTCACTATCGCGTATCGGACGGCACAGCACGTGCAGCGCGATGTAGTCGATCGCCTTGTGGTCGTCACCACCGCTTGCCTTGAGCGCGTTCTGGGCCAATGCCCGCGCCGCTTCGACAAACTGGGGATCATTCAGCAATACGAGCGATTGGAGCGGAGTATTGGTTCGTTCCCGTCGTACGGTGCAGACCTCCCGACTGGGTGCATTGAACGCCTCGAGATTTGGTGGCGGAGCCATTCGTTTCCAGAAGTGGTAGATCGAACGTCGATAAAGATTTTCGCCTTTGTCTTGAACGTATTTCCGGGTATTTCCACTCGGCAAGCCGACGACATCCCAGATCCCTTCCGGTTGGTAGGGCTTTGTGCCGGGGCCATACATTTTTCGTGAAAGCAGACCACTGGCGGCAAGCATATAGTCCCGCACCATCTCGGCATCCATTCGGAACCGGGGACCACGCGAAAGCAGGCTGTTGCTGCGGTCTTTTTCCAGTTTCTCCTCGGTGGCAATGGCTGACTGCCTGTACGTTGCGCTCATCAACATCAGTTTGAACAGTTTTTTCACATCCCAGCCATTTTCCCGGAACTCAACAGCCAGCCAATCAAGCAACTCCGGATGACTCGGCGCGGCTCCCATAATACCGAAATCTTCCGGTGTGGCGACAATCCCCTGTCCAAAGACCTGTTGCCAAAAACGATTCACGGTAACCCGCGCCGTCAAAGGATTGGCCGGATCAACCACCCACTGTGCCAGACCAAGCCGATTATGCGGCGCTTCAGCAGGAAACGGATGCAAGGCGAGAGGCGTTGCCGCTGTGACTTTCTCGCCAGGTTTATCGTATTGGCCGCGCATAAGGATGTAGGCCATCGGTTGAGAGTCTTTTTTCTCCTGCTGGATGTGCGTAACAGGACTGCGAGCCTTGATCGCCTCCCTTTCTGCTTCCAGATCGGCGACTGTTTGTGCCAACCGCGGATAGAGCGGATCAAGCGTGACCAGGTAGAATTCGTAGAGAGCAGCGAGTTCTTTCGGGCTGCGATCTTCCGGTTTCCTCGCAAGTATCGCCCGCAGTGGTTCAACCTCGGCAATCCTCTTTACTTCGGATGAATCGAGCACACGACCGTAGATACGGACATCCTGCACAGCTCCATCGTCGAAGACCTGGCCATGATTACGCTGTCCGATTCGCAAAGACGCCTTTGTTCGAATGTTTGCATCCGGTTTCAGCGTGTTGGCGTCCACTTTCAGTTTTTCTTCCTTGCCATCAACGTATATTTTTATCCCACCTGGTGTTCCGGAACCATCGTAAGTCACGAAAACATGTTGCCATTGTCCCGGTTTGACGACATTGTTTTTCGTTGTCACTTTGAGCGCGTTGTCTGGCCACGATTGAATGATATGTGCGGAGAAACCACGATCATTTTGCCAGAGATCCCAACCCCGGTAGCCTGCTTTTTCATCCATTTTCGCGATAATGCCGCCAAAAACACCATAGCGACCGGGACGCACCCAGGCACCGTAACTGAATTTCTGTTTTTTTTCGAAGTCCCCGACATGCCCCAGATCGAATGTGCCCCCCGGTTTCATGACCGGGGCTGGGCCGATTTTGCCATCCGGAATCCAGGCCACTTTGCCCAACGCATGGAATGTTCGAGGAGCATTACATTGATCGTGTGCTTCGTTGCCGCTTCCTTCATTCAATGGAAGATGGACGAGTAGATCTCTGCTGGCGATGCCCTTTTCGAGCGACTCCGGCGAGGCGGACGCCAGCCATTCATCGAATGCGGCGCGAGCCGTTTTCTTTCGATCGTCCCGTTTTTTTCGGGCTGCAGCAATTTCAGCTGGCAGCGCTTTCCACCGTGGACGATCCTTTTTGTTCGGGACAACCAATACCGGGCCACGACCATCTTTGACGTTCCCGTCATATGCCCCTTGTGTCGTGTTGCGAAAGAAAGCGGCGAGAGAATAATAGTCCTTCATTGTGAACGGATCGAATTTGTGGTCGTGGCACTGGCCGCAGTTCGTTGTCATTCCCAAAAAGACCCAGCCGAATGTCTGCACGCGATCGGCTGCATAATTGGCGAGATTTTCTTCAGCGATCGTTCCGCCTTCGTTCGTTGTGATGTTGCAACGCTGAAAACCGGTAGCGATTAACTGATCATCTGTCGGATTAGGCAACAGATCGCCAGCAATTTGTTCGATGACGAACTGGTCGAACGGTTCATTTCGGTTGAAGGCACGAATCACCCAATCACGGTACGGCCAAATCTCCCTGTAGTTGTCGAAGTGCAATCCGTGCGTATCTCCATACCGCGCTGCATCAAGCCAATAGCGGGCGCGGTGTTCACCCCAGGCTGTCGATTTCATGAGCTTGTCAATCCACTCGGAGACCGCACGGTCGCCATGTGTTGAGTAATCGGCCACGAACGCCGCGGCATCCTCAGGCGAAGGAGGCAACCCTGTAATATCGAGATGCAACCGACGGAAAAATGTGCGTGAATCGGCCTCTGGAGCAGGAGAAAGTCCTTCACTTTCCAGCTTGGCAAGCACAAAACGGTCAATCGCGTTTTTAGCCCATTTTATGTCTTGAACCGCAAGCAAATCGGCTTTCTTCGGGGGAATCAATGACCAATGCCGCTCGTACTGTGCACCGGAAGCGATCCACTGCTTGAGAATGTTTTTCTGTTCGTCGGTCAGCTTTTTCTTTGTTTCCGGTGGAGGCATTAGAAGATCGGGGTCATCTGTTACGATGCGTTCCAGCAGTTCGCTTTCTTCCGGATTTCCGGGGCTGATCGCACCAGATTCTATCGCCGCCTCTCTTTGATCGATCCTCAATTCCGCTTTCCGGGAGGCGCTGTCTGCTCCGTGACAGGCGAAACAGTTCTCGGCCAGAATAGGACGAACATCGCGATTGTATTTAACCGGTTCCTCTGCCCACAAAGCGGAGGAGACTGACACGATCAGGATAGCTGCCAACTTTTGAAACACAGTCTTCATCGCTTTTCACCCGATGTCTAGCACATACCGAAATTTCACGAATCCTGCTGTCCGGCCACTCCCGAGGCAATCGCAAAACAGATAAAACCGCCGCGCGGCTGATCCATTCTGATAGCCGTAACCAAACCGATATTCTTCTAAAACTTGCGAGCCGTTCGCAAACTTTTACCGTTAGTAATACAGGTAAGTATAAGTTGATTCACTGCAACAATCAAGCCTATAGTGGATGTCTATATCCTTAATATTGGGCTTGTTCTGTCCCGTCCCACTGACTGTAACAGAGGGTATTAGCAGTTAGGCGACCAGTCCGGATTATCCATGCGGCTTCGTCATCGCGACTTGGGATTTGTGATTCGGCTGTGATTCGCACATGGGAGGATTACCAGATCTTTGTCGGTGTAAACTGTCCGATCCTACTCAACTCAAGGCGACTGAGTCCCACCCCTCAATCATGCAGATACTCAGCAGATATTCAAAGGGCAACTCTCCGGTATTTCAGTATCGTGTGGTTATTACCGGATGCGGTCATTACCGGAAAGCTTGCGTCGTTGCCGCTCATAATATCTATCGTTGCGGGAAAAGGTTTGCCCGGGGCAGCAGGGGCGGTGCAGGCAGCATTCAAATAATGGCTAACTGTTGGCTAACCGGAAGCAGATCGACAAAAAAGAAACGCCGTAACCCATTACAAGTCACGGCGTTATGAGTGGGCGATGAGGGACTCGAACCCCCGACATCTTCGGTGTAAACGAAGCGCTCTAGCCAACTGAGCTAATCGCCCCCCAAGGTCATGGAAACCTCCATTTGCGATCCCCTTATACAGAACAATTTGGCTTCGTGCAACTGATTCCGCTTGCAAATGGTTCAATATTCCTTGCCGAGGCTGAGAGCGGCAATTGATGCGTAACGTGTCGTGGCATTTCACAAGTGAATAACGCTGAAAACGTAACCGTTCACACCCTGGGGAGGAGTGACGGGGGTGGTTGATTGGCGAAGGTTTTGGTCAGGGAATCGCTCAGATATTCGAAGACATGGCGATTTTGCTGCCGGCAGGTTTCGATCACCGTCAAC